>JAHEEY010000104.1 GCA_024640485.1 Chloroflexota bacterium
GGTAGGGCGATCACAGAAAACGACCGCCTCACATCGATGCGCGAATCTCCCACAACACGCATGACTGAGATCGCCAGCAGCCAGACGCCCGCGCAGAAGCGTCTTCCCCGTCAGATCTTGTACCCAGAGTCACTGAACACTCCCACTACTACGCAGGGGAATGGCGCTCGTTGACGACAATCGGCATCTGAGTACCGTCATCAAATCAGAAGGGGTTCTCAACATCAACAGAAAGCCCATACCGAAAGAGACGCTTCACCGCGGATTGTCCCGTCAGCTCAAATGACCCATCCAGAGGGATATGCAGCTGCCGCCTTGAAACCGTTTCTAGCCCGAATCCCGAATTAGCTCTACAATTCTGATTGAGGCGCAACACACAATTTCCCAGAGCAAGCGCCAATATCAATGCGCTCTTACAGCCACGAGAGGTTGCCGTGAAATCACTCTATGTTTCCGAACTCAAACTGGGCGATGAATTCGTCAATGAACCATTTCTAGTACAAGAAGTCGTCCAGCGCACCACCAAAGACAATCGCCCCTATCTACTTTACGCGTTGGTTGACAAGACCGGGCAGGCCAGCGGGGTCTTTTGGAACCTGCCAGACTACATTGAAAGCTGGATTCGCTCCGGCCTAGTCGTTCTGGTTACGGCCCGGGTGGTCAGCTATAAAGATTCGCTGCAGATAAATACTACTGATTTGAACCCGTGCCCAAGCCCGGATATGACCGATTTTCTGCCATCGAGCCAACGCCCAAGGGAAGAGATGATTGATGAACTTCGGCAACATATCAACAACTTATCCACACCCTGGCAGGAGTTGGTCGGCGAATTACTGCTCGAGCGCGAATTCTTACCCCGATTTGCCAACTCTCCAGCCGCTCGCAGCATGCACCACGCCTACATCGGCGGTCTGCTAGAGCACACCTTGAGCATGGTCACCATTGCCCATACGCTGGTCGAGCACTACCGTTATGTAAATAAAGACCTGCTCATCAGCGGCACGCTGCTCCATGATATGGGGAAGGTAATCGAGTACACCACAGAAGGAAGCTTCGCCTTCACAGACGACGGACGCCTCGTCGGCCACATCGTTCGCGCTATCACAATGGTGGAAACCGCCGCGGCCAGAATCAACTTCCCGGCATCTGAACTACGCCATTTGATCCATCTAATCGCTTCCCACCACGGCACCATGGAATGGGGATCGCCAGTGGTTCCAAAAACAATCGAAGCGGTGATGCTGCACCAAATCGACTTGCTCGACAGCCGTGTTCAAGGCTTCTATGAACACCTCAACAGCGACAGTGGTGATGAAGACTGGACTCTGAAACCCAGCCCCATGTTCCGGACAGAACTGCGCCGGTCGCCGGAACCCACACAAGACGACTAACGACCAACCGCATCTGCCCTCAATGGAAATTGGGAAACTGGCAACGCCAGGGATTCCAATCCTGTGGCCGTGACGTTCAATCTCGGCAGATCTATCTCTGTCGAAACATCCGAACAAAGTATTGAATCCATGTTCATCTAGCATTGTCACTGGTCACAACCAGTGACAATGCTAAAATCCAGGATCTATGGACCCAGATACACGCAAGCTCGTACAAGCCATCCACGATTCCCCGCTGCGTATTGTCTACGTAACAGCAGGGGCGGGCACCCAAGCACTGTCCGACATACTGGGTATCGCCGGTGCTACCCGGACCCTGCTGGAAGCCATCGTGCCCTACAACACCTCGGCCTTTGACGAATTCCTTGGTAAGACACCGGACCAATATGTAGCCGCTGATACTGCCCGTCGTATGGCTGGACGCGCCTATACCCGCGCTCGCTGGCTGGACAGCGGACCAGCGCCGGTAGCTGGACTCTCCTGCACGGCAACCATTGTTACCGATAGGCCCAAACAAGGTGAACACCGGGCACATATCGCCCTATGGAGACCAGAGTCAATCACCAGCCTGGAGATTCAGCTGGACAAAGGGGCTCGAACACGAGAAGAAGAAGAGGATGTTGTCAGCCGGCTGATCCTCAACACGCTCTGTCAAAGCTGCGAGATCGGCAGCCAACTCTATCTCCCTTTGCGGGAAGCAGATCGTCTGGAGCAGTCGTTCACCGATCTGACTGAATTCGCTGAGCAGCTCTATCAGGGAACGATCGATAGCTTCAGCATTGGCCTAGATGGCCTGGTTAGTACCAGCACGCCGCCCAACGCGATTTTGTGCGGCGCCTTCAACCCCCTGCATGATGGTCACATCGATTTGGCCAAAGCAGCAGAGAGCCTGCTCGGCTATCCCGTAGCCTTTGAGCTCTCCGCCGTCAATGTCGACAAGCCCACACTCCCCTCCGAGATTATCCTGAAACGAATGGCTCAATTCGCCGGAAGCTGGCCGATCTTCGCCAGCACGGCCCCCACCTTCCTTGAGAAAGCGCGGCTCTACCCTGGCAGCACATTCATCGTCGGATACGACACAGCCAAACGAATCATTGACCCGGTCTACTATCAAGACAGTCGCGAAAACATGTTGGCAGCACTGGCTGAGATCAAGGAAAAAGAATCATCATTCCTAGTCGCCGGCAGGGTAGATAGGGACGGCATCTTCCGGCATCTGCCGGATCTGCCAATCCCCGATGCTTTCAGCGACATGTTCCGCCCCATTCCCCACTACCAGTTCCGCAGAGACATCTCATCCACTGAGCTGCGCAGAAAGGGCCAGCGCGGCAGCAGATAGGCCCAACCGCTCGTTTGTACGCCTCAACAGACCGTAATTTGCCTAATCTTCGCCGATCATGAGAGCAGAAATCTCTTGCTGCTGGCGAGACTTGACGATCAAGTTCGGCCCGTAATACCCCTTACGAATTGCGCTGAGTGCATAGATGAGCGTCCCTTTACCTACGATACAGCCGGGGCTAAAAACAGCGTTACAGCCAGTCTGAACCCCGTCTCCAAGGATTGAGCCCAGCTTACTCAGCTCAGTATCCATCAACTCCCCACCTATCGGAATAGTAATCGTAGGACGCTTCTTGGTAACCGGATCTCTCTTTGAGAAGATTGGCAGGTTCGCCAGCCGCGTGCCGGCCCCTAGATTGACATCACTGCCCAGGATACTGTCACCGACATAAGCGAAATGAGCCGCCATGGCGTGATTGAGGAAAATACCATTCTTTACCTCTGAGTCGTGTCCGATTACGCAATTGTCCCCGGTCACCAGTCCGCCGCGAATATACGCGCCGTGACGCACTTGGCAGTTCCTGCCGATGATCACTGGCCCGCGGATGTATGCATTCGGCTCCACAACCGTTCCCTCGCCAATGAACACATCCCCCTCAATGGTCGCCTTTTCACTGATCCGCGCCGAGCGCCAATGGGGCTGAGGCTGGTTCGCTATCCAATCGCTGATATAGCCGCCAATCTTGGGCAGCGCTTCCCAAGCGAACCGACACCCCGAGAATATCGCGGCATGTTCATATTGTGCCAAATCAAATAGGCTATCCGCAGCAACCATTCCATTCCTCCAAAATATCATCAGTAAGTATCGAGTTCTCTACCCCTTATAGTCCGGAAACGGCACCAAATCGTCCCCTGGCAAAAGAGAACTCACGAGCACCTCCCACTATATCTGGTACCAGATGAAGCGCAAAAAACGGACGCGCCGCAGCGGTTGCTGGCAGCACAAAAAAAAGGACACGCTTTGGGGCGTGTCCTTTTCGTACTCAATTCCGCAGAAATCAAACAGACAAATTGGGTTCGACTACTACTCTAATGGCTGTACGCTCCTGTCCGTCGATCATGACTTCAACAAAGGAAGGTGTACAAACAATATGTACATCCTCCTCCGCCAAATAACCTTTAGCGATGATAACAGCTTTTATCGCTTGATTGACGGCACCGGCACCAATTGCTTGAACTTCCGCTCGATTCACTTCGCGCATAACGCCGGCAATAGCGCCGGCAACTGCTGCGGTGCGGGACCGAGCCGAAACCTTGATGAGATTCATGTCGTGCCTCCAAGCCCACTACAACGGGACCAAACAGTCACCAAAAGGGCAGCTCCCTCATATATCAAATTCTAGACGTTTAGAGACTTCCTTGTCAAGGAGGCCGTCACCAGAGGTAAGTCGGCCAATATCAAACCATGCTCCTGGCATGAACTTACCCACAGGGAGTGTCACAGAAGGGGTCAGAACATGCGTTTTATCCACAAAATCGGGCACTTATCCACACAAGCCCTCAAGTGCCAACTTTTGGCCTACCAACCACCCCCAGCCAATTCAACCGGTGAGCACGTCCGATGGCGAACCATCAAATAAACATAACAAACTCGATGACCTAGATCCGCCACGCTACTGCATGATATGGTATTTAAAGTGTCGAGATCTATGAGATCTTCCCGCACGAAAATGGCACCAGAAATTCGATTTACCCCTATGTCAACCTGCTATTAACCCTAGATATGGGGGGTGTCAGACCCCCTACACCCATAAATAGCAAGATCAAAGAAAGTCAAGATCCTTATCTTAAAATTCCGGATTTTTTAACCTAGAGATTTCCTAAAAACATTGAACCTTTTAAGGCAAAAGGAACAGGATTCCATTGCGTCGAAAAATTCCATCTGTTAAAATAACTTCACCGTTTGAATACCTAATATAAGGAAATCGCCAGACTTATCCACAATAAGCGAAAAGGGTTGCTGGCTTTTAGTCTTTGGCTAATGAAATTCTGCTAGGTTGAGGGGCTCAGTAGATATTTCATCCTGCACCAATCACGCTAAATCGATATTCCTCGCCATCATTTGGTTCAATTCGCGGTCATTAACCTATTGTTTGCTATGCCTGATTAACGGATACTATTTACTCATGTCACCTGAAACAGCTTGGAAGGCCACCCTTGGCGAACTCGAATTGCAGATGACCAAAGCAACTTTCAACACTTGGTTGAAGGATGCCCGTCTGATTGCGAGCGAAGAGAATGAATTCGTAATCGGCGTTCGAAATGATTATGCCAGAGATTGGTTGGAAAATCGGCTAAAAGATACTATCTTGCGCACGCTGTCTGCAATCATTGGGCGGCGGGTCCATGTGCGTTTCGTGGTCTCATCCGATGAAATCATCCCCCCACCGGCAGCGGCAAAGATGAACGGCACAGCCGACCCCGTCGAACCTCAAAACGGCAAGAAGACCCACCATATCGAAGGGATCAAGAATGGGCTGCTAAATCAGCATTACACTTTTTCCAGCTTTGTGGTTGGGCAGAGCAATCGGTTGGCACATGCGGCCGCGCTGTCGGTATCAGAAAACCCTGGACAGACGTACAACCCGCTGTTCATCTATGGGGGAGTCGGCCTAGGGAAGACCCATTTGCTGCAGGCGATCACCCATAAATGTGTCGAAGACGGGTACACCATCTGCTACATCTCCTCAGAAACCTTCACGAATGACCTGGTCCAGTCCATCCGCACAAAGCAGATGGCCCAGTTCCGGGAGAAATACCGCACCCCCGACGTGCTGTTGATCGATGATATCCAATTCATCGCCGGCAAGGAAAGCACCCAGGAAGAGATGTTCCATACCTTCAATGACCTGCACAGCCAGGGCAAGCAAGTGGTTCTCAGCAGTGACCGCCCGCCGAAGGCAATGGCAACCTTGGAAGAACGTCTCCAGTCTCGGTTTGAGTGGGGATTGATGGCTGATATCCAGCTTCCCGATGTGGAGACCCGCAAGGCGATTCTGCAGTCAAAAGCGGAAGACTGTGGCGTGGAAGTCCCGGACCATGTGATTGACGCCATCGCCCAGCATGTTCGCAACAACATTCGTGAATTAGAAGGCGCTCTGAATAAGGCCATCGCTTACGCCCAGCTTTCAGGCGGTGTGATTGACATGGAACTGGTCAATATGGCTCTGGCAGATATTATCCGCCGGCCGGATAAGGTCACCGTGGACCAAGTGATTGACGCAGTCTGTGACTACTATAAAGTCTCCCACGAAGCCTTGGGAAGCACCAGCCGCAGCCGGGCCATCGCTTTCCCGCGACAGATCATCATGTACCTGGCCCGTACGGAGACTGACGCCTCATTCCCCCAAATAGGGTCCCAATTGGGGAATCGCGATCATACAACTATCCTCTATGGCTATGAAAAAATCTCCTCGCTGCTGGAAACAAACTCCACCGCCCGGCGCGATGTTCTAGAGATCAAAGCCTCCCTTTATGAGTCTCAACCCGCTAGTGGGTAGCCGCCAACACCTGCAGACCCCAGTAATGGGATAGCGAATAAAAAGCCGGTTCATGACGAACCGGCTTTTTATTTGTTTTGTGGGGGATAACTGTGGATAACCTGTCAATAGCTGTGGATAAAGATCACATTTTGTGGAAAAGATTTATTGTTCATATTCGATTTTTTCGCTTCACCCTAATATATGTGTGGGCAGATCCAAATTCAACCGCCATATATGGTGGTTATTGAAAAGTTCACATAATAATCGGGTAGTTATGCCGGATTTCTTATACAAAAGGCTGGGGAAAAGTATCCACAGGGACGACTCTTTGCGCCGGTCCCGATCTATGGAAGATTTGCGGGCTGAACGCGCGTTTGTCCCGTATATAGGGGTCTGAAAAACCTTTCCACATTTCAACAGCCCCTACTATTACTTACTACCTTATAAAATATATATATTTGATTGTGTGTATATGTCTCTGTATAAAAATCTTCGCGGATTTTGAATAGCCTTCTGATTACCTTGCCAGAGCTTGAGCCGTCATAAACAACCCTGATGGGGCCATGGCCGTATCCTTTGCTCAATGCCGTTACTGATTTGAGCGGAAATGGCTAGGTCGTACATCTACATGGAGCCGACTATAATAAATGGGCGATGTTGTCTCCTCGGCCCCTTGTGGTTGTGGATATGCGGAATCACCGACCGTGATTGGAAGTTCACGACGTGAGGGCACCCCTGCATTTAGGGGGCCCGAAGAGTCAGGTGTCATTGTCGCCGGAAGGTCTTATGAGTTTGACGTCGATTCTGGCTGAGCTAAGGCGAAACAAGAAGTTCATGGCCAATGTGGTGGCCTGGGAACGTTTTCGAGCTCGCCCAGCCCAAATTCAATCCAATCCGTTCTCGCTGCATCCGCAGCTTGACGAGGCGCTGCGTCAGGGCGGGGTCTCGCAGCTGTTCACCCATCAGGTAGCTGCGATATCGGCTGCCTTTGATGATCAAAACGTGATCATTTCTACCGCTACCGCTTCTGGAAAATCATTGTGTTATACGATTCCAGTTTTGCAGCGGTTGATGCTCAACCCAAAGGCGCGGGCTCTCTATCTTTTCCCTACTAAGGCGCTGGCGCATGATCAAATGGTTGAGACCGCTTCGCTCATCAAGCATGGCGGGCTGCCCATCGAAGTCTCCGGGTACGATGGGGATACCCCGCAGAGCCGGAGACGACAAGTTCGCCAATCTGATGGCATTTTAGTCTCAAACCCGGACATGCTCCACGCCGGCATCTTGCCTTACCATACCGGCTGGCGCAATCTGTTCAGCAACCTGGAATACGTGGTTTTGGATGAAATTCATGTCTACCGGGGGGTATTCGGAAGCCATGTGGCCAATGTGATTCGCCGGCTGCGGCGCATCTGCCATTTTTACGGCAGTGATCCCAAATTCATCTGCTGCTCGGCCACGATTGCCAACCCAAAAGAACATGCGGAAAGATTGGTGGAACTGCCCTTTGTTCTGGTCGACGAATCTCAAAATGGCGCCCCAACCAGCGAAAAGCAGTTTATCCTTTACAATCCGCCGATCATCAATGAGGAGTTGGGACTGCGGGGAAGCACCATACTAGCCGCTAAGGATGCCGCTATCACTTTTCTGGGGCAGGGTGTGCAAACCATCGTCTTTGCCCGAGCAAGACAGACTGTGGAGCTTCTACTGGCCTATTTGAGGGATGCGATGGCCTTTGCGGGCATGCCGGAGTCGTCCGTGGCAGGCTATCGCGGGGGCTACCTGCCCTTGGAGCGGCGTGAGATCGAGCACGGGCTCCGCAATGGGGACGTGCGAGGGGTGATTGCCACCAACGCGCTGGAGCTTGGGATCGATATCGGTGATCTGGACGTGGCTGTGTTGACCGGCTACCCGGGATCGATTGCCTCTACCTGGCAGCAAGCTGGACGGGCCGGCCGTCGAGCCGAAAAATCTGTGGTAATCATGGTGGCTGGCAACAGCCCGCTGGATCAATATATTTGCGGCCATCCCCGCTATCTTTTTCGCCAATCGCCAGAGCATGCCCTCACCAATCCCGACAACCTGCGCATCATGATCAAGCATCTGTTGTGCGCGACCTATGAGCTGCCTTTTCATCAGGGCGAATCTTACGGCTCTTTTGGCGAGGTTGAGCCGTTATTGAATGCCCTGGTCGAAGAAGGAAATCTCCACCAGACCCGCCAGCAGTACCATTGGATCGGCGATGGCGTGCCTTCTCACGATGTTTCCCTGCGGACCAGCGGCGACGACACTGTGGTAATTCAGGATATTGGGGATGACATTCCGGTGGTCATCGGCAAAGTGGATCTGGAAAGCGTGGCATTGCTGGTCTACGAGGGGGCTATCTACATGCACCACGCCCGGACCTATCTGGTGGAATCATTGGATTGGGATGGCCGGATCGCCAATGTACGGCCGGTTGATGTGGATTATTATACCCGGGCCAGTGTGGGCAGCTCCATTCGCCAGTTGAATGCCTCCCAGGAAGCGGTCAGCAGCGGTATGATGAGGGCGTATGGTGAGGTTTCGGTGGTGACCAAAGCGACTGGATTCCGCAAGATCAAACGGTACACCCATGAGACCCTGGGCTTTGGTGAAATCGATCTGCCGGAAATGTTCCTGGAGACCAGCGGCTACTGGCTGATTCTGAGCGATGAATTGACCGAGAAGCTGTACGATCTGGGCATCTTGCTGCGCCCCAATGATTACGGCCCTAACTGGCAGCAGCAGCGGCAGGCGGCCTTAGAGCGAGACGGTCATCGCTGCCGGACCTGCGGCTCCGATCAATCAGGTGGGCTGCACATCCATCATATCCGCCCATTTCGTGAATTTGGCTACATCCGGGGCGAAAATGATCACTATCTCCGCGCCAATCAGGTCAGTAATCTGGTGACCTTGTGCCCCAGCTGCCATCGACGTGCCGAAGCCGGGCAGCAGGCGCGTTCGGCGTTGGGCGGATTAGCGTATGTGCTGCGCAACCTGGCCCCGCTTTATCTGATGTGCGATCCTGGGGATATTGAGGTCAGTGCGGAGGGACGCAGCCCGTTGACCCAGTCTCCCACTGTGGTCATCTACGAGCAGGTCGCCGCCGGGGTCGGCTTCAGCCAGCGGCTGTTTGAGATGCACCACGAGCTGCTTTCTTCCGCTTTGGAACTGGTAAGCGACTGCCGCTGCCGGGATGGCTGCCCCGCTTGCGTCGGCCCTCCGGGGGACATCGGCCCTGACACCAAAGAGGTAACCCGGCAGCTGCTGAAGATATTGACCTAGTTTTGTGGAAAATGGCAGTCTGACAATGCCCTAACTTTATGCGAAAGGAGCTGCTGAATGCCCGCATCGATCCCATTTCATGATTTCGGCGGAAATGGCCCACTGATCCATTTTTCGCATTCCAACGGGTATCCCCCTGAATGTTTTCAACAGGTTATCAACCGGCTGCTGCCCCATTACCGGGTCGTGGGTATCCGCCACCGTCCATTGTGGCCAGGCTCCGATCCAGAGGAGCTGCAGAACTGGCACCTGATCGCTGACGATTTGATCCGCTTCCTTGACCAAGAAGGGATCTCCAATGTCATCGGCATGGGGCACTCTTCTGGCGCAGTGACCACCATGTATGCCTCGCTGAAGCGGCCGGATCTGTTTCAATCGCTCATCCTGCTCGATCCCGTCTTCCTGCCGGAGGAAGTGCTGAAAATGGTTGCCGCCAATCCGGGGATGATGAATGAGATGCCCTTGGTGAAGCGCACGCCCAAGAGGAAAAACCGCTGGCCCAGTCGGCAGGCAGCGTATGATCATTTTCGTCCCAAAAGCGTATTCAAGTATTGGCCGGATGAAACCCTGTGGGATTATGTCAACTTTTCTCTGGTGCAATACGATTCAGGAGAGGTCGCGCTGGCCTATTCCCGGGAGTGGGAAACGCAATTCTACCGAACGATGCCGCTGGACGTGTGGCAATTGGTGCCGCAGACAACGCATCCTACCTTGGCGGTGCGCGGCGCTGAATCGGATACGCTGATGCCAGCGTCATGGCAGCTGTGGCAGTCACTGCAGCCAGAGGCGACTTTTGCTGAGGTGGCCAACACCGGCCATATGCTGCTCATGGAACAGCCGGGCCAGGTAGCCGACATCATCTTAAATTACCTGCAAGAGTGAGGAACGGCGTAGCCCGCCATGGCTTCAAAAATGGGTGATACCATCGAGCAAAAAGGGCGCTGGTATGTCCTGGGGGCAGCGGTATTATGGGGCACCACCGGCACGGCTCAGGCATTCGCGCCGGCTGGGGCGCCGCCGTTGGTGGTTGGTGCCCTGCGGCTGCTGGTCGGCGGCCTGGTGCTGCTGCTGATCGCAGTGGCCCGAGGGGGATTCCGCGGCTCCGGCCGATGGCAGCTGTGGCCCACGCTTATTGCTGCCGGCAGCATGGCCATGTATCAAGTCTGTTTCTTTGCCGCGGTACTGCGCACCGGGGTTGCCGTGGGAACCGTGGTCACCATTGGCAGCGCGCCCCCCATTGGCGGTGTTCTGGCCGCATTGGTGAACAGAGAGCGCATCGCCGCTCGTTGGGTGGCCGCGACCTCATTCGCCCTATCCGGCTGTGCCCTGCTGGTCCTGCGGGGAAGCGATCTCAGCATCGATTTGACCGGTATCTTCTTAGCTCTGGGTGCCGGTACCTCTTACGCCGTGTATGCGCTTGCCAGCAAGCAGCTGCTGCGGCAGCATCCTCCGGAAGGAGTGATGGCGGTAGTCTTCTGTTTGGGGGGATTGATGCTGGCCCCGCTGCTCATCGGCGCAGATTTGCGATGGGTTGCTGAAGCCCGGGGAATGGCTGCGGTTCTTCATCTGGGACTGGTGACCACGGCACTGGCATACACGTTGTTCGCCAAAGGGCTGCAAGCGATTCCTGTGGCCACAGCGGTGACGCTTTCCCTGGCTGAGCCGTTAACAGCGGGCTTGCTGGGCCTTTTGCTGCTGGGCGAGCGGCTGACGCCGGCGGCCGGCGCCGGCATCGGGCTGCTGTTAACCGGACTGGCAGTGCTGGCCCTGGATAGGACGCCAGTCGAGCGAAGGAGTTCTTATGAGCAGATATGATGTGATCACATTTGGCGAGACAATGCTGCGGCTGACCCCGCCCCATTTCCTGCGGTTGAGACAGGCGCATCAGCTGGAGATTGAAGTGGGCGGCAGCGAGTCCAATACCGCCGTCGGCCTGGCTATGCTGGGATTAAAGACTGCCTGGCTCTCCTGCCTGCCCCGAAACCCGTTGGGCGAGCTGGCTTCTGGAACTATTGCCGGGTATGGGGTCGATACATCCCATCTGGTTTGGTCTGACCAAGGTCGAATGGGGCTCTACTTCTACGAGCGAGGAAAGCAGCCCCGCGGCAGCCGGGTGATTTACGATCGAAAGGATTCCGCTATCAGCCGGATGCGGCCGGAGCAGCTCCCCAAGGCGCTGTTCCAGGCAGGGAATGCCAGGCTGCTGCACCTTACCGGCATCACCCCGGCATTGAGCCGTTCGGCCGCCGAAACCGC
>JAHEEY010000522.1 GCA_024640485.1 Chloroflexota bacterium
TCATCTCCAAGGTGCTGGTAATCGGTTCAGCTAGAGGAAACCGGGAGTCAAGTCGAATTCCGGCAACATCGGGATGCTTTTGGAGCTGAAGAATGGCGTCGGCAGTGCCGGCAGCGGCGATTTGGTTGACAATCCAAAATGGACGGAAATTGTCTACTTGATTTCCTTTTTGTAGGAATGCGAGCCGTTCAAGGAGAGAATATTGGTCTTTCTGTGCTATTTGGCGGAGTTCTCGCACCAATTCATCTCTACTTCCTTCCTGCAACGCAGTTGCACGATCTGCTTCAGATTGAGGATCAGCGCGGACGTCGAGGATAAATCTGATTTGTTCATCATCGGCACTTTGCTCAACTGCCGCCATCAGTGGGTCTGCTAGTATCGATTCGGTTGAGGAAGGGAGGGATTTGGTGCCCCAGCTGTCGGTTGGGGAGTCAAGAAGGGTGATGGTGGTGCTATGCGCACGGCCTGCGAACGCCAGTATCACCGATACCAGCGCCAACGCTAGGGTTGGCCAGAAAGTGAGTAAAGGCAGCCGGTTTCTTCTCATGTGTCTTATTATACGACGATATAGCCAGACTCAGCTTAACGTCATTGGTGAGCCCGCGATGACGTAAGTGTCACGGAAGACAACGTTGAAATATAACAAAAAAAGGCTCTCGCCATGAGAGCCTTTTTTCAAATTCCTGCCCGAAATTTGTGGCTAGAACAGCCCCCAGTCTCCACCGGCGCCTTCTTCCATCATCGATGGATCCCACAACTCAGTGCCAATCTCTATGTTAACCCCGCCGTTCATGATCTTGCCGCCGACAATGCGGACCTGCTCAATCAACTGAGGCCCGTAAGGGCAAAAGGGAGTGGTCAGTATCATGGTAATATTGGCGCTGTCATCTTCTTCGCTAACATCGACCTTGCGGATAAGGCCAAGTTCGACGATATTGAGTCCGATTTCCGGATCCAAGACAGATCGCAGTGACTCAATCAGTTCTTCATCTTTGCTAACAACCATATCATGCTCCTTTTTTCTGGAAAGCCGAAATCCTCTGTTTGGCCGAATCTTAGAAAGTCATAATTCGAGGCCGTAGCTTTCAGCAACTTTCCCCTAATTATCTCGTGACTGCATCTCGCTGGCCATAAAGGTGAACACACAGCGGTTGTCACCATCAATAATGCAGCCGTGTTGCTTTACCGGACCCTGCAGTACGCTGAATATCAGCTCTTTATCCAGCTGGCATATTTCCGAATGGGTTTCCACCAGTGAGAAGTACGGGCAGCTGTAAACAGTCAGCTTGTATTCATCTCCCTGATTGTCCCAATCGGCCATGAACCCTTCTTCAGTCAGAAGGTTGACCAAGTAAGGCAAACGCGCTGCGGCCTCAAGAGCCTCAAACTTGCTTCGATGTTCATCGATGATGTTCTGCACGATGCCGCTGAACAATTGGGTTACTGTTTCAGCAGGCAGATGTTCCTTCAATTCATCAAGCAATCGTTTGGTCAGGCTCACATATTTGTGAGGGAACAGCTCATGACCCTTTTCACTTAGGCTGTAAACATAGTAGGGCCGTCCCACCTTGAGGCGCACACTGCCGACCTCAATCAAGTTATCAGCTTGAAGGGAGTTGAGGTGGTGCCGGATGGTCACCGGCGACACATTGGCTGCTTCCGCCAAATCGTCCACTTTTGCTTGATTAGTAGACTTTAGCGTTTGCAGAATAACGTCTCTGGTATTCTGTTTTCCGTTGCCTCTGATTGGTTTCAAGTTAAAATCCTTTCTGTTACTCGAGAAGATAATAACAATAAGCCAGATATTTGTCAATAATCCTTATTTTTATTATTTTTATGATAAAAATTGACGTTTCCAGACGGGCATGCTATAATTTCCTCGATTTTGTCAGAAGAAATTACTGTTACTTGAAAATGCTGATACTTGAGAAGTAAGCTCCCTGGCTGGAGCTTTTAGTGTGAAGGAGTCTTAAGACCAAATGACTGCTGCTTTAGAAATCAAAAATCTACATGTAAGCATCGGCGACCTGCCGATTTTGAAAGGGATAGACCTGCTAGTCAAGCAAGGTGAGATCCATGCTTTGATGGGGCCAAATGGCTCAGGGAAAAGCACATTGGCATATACCTTGGCGGGACACCCCAACTATGTGCCTACTGCTGGCGAGGTGGTATTCGACGGCAAGGATCTCCTGGACTTGGAAGCGGATGAGCGCTCACGCGCGGGTCTATTTTTGGCATTCCAATACCCGGTGGCGGTCCCCGGCATTACCCTGGCCAAGTTCTTGCGTCAAGCCATTAATGCCCGTTATCAGGCGGAAGATCCTGACAGCAAGGGGATTTCAATCCCGGCATTCCGACGCTTGCTGACCGAAAAGATGGCTGCGCTGGATATGGATCCCAAGTTCGCCGGCCGGTACCTGAATGAAGGGTTCTCCGGCGGTGAAAAGAAACGCGCCGAGATTTTGCAGATGGCAGCGCTTGAGCCCAAGATTGCCATTATGGATGAGACCGATTCCGGATTGGACATTGATGCCTTGCGCGTAGTTGCCGAAGGCGCTGCCAACCTGAACAGAGCTTCGAATATGGGCGTTCTGGTTATCACCCATTACCAGCGTATATTGAACTACATTAAGCCTGATTTCATACACATCATGCTCGACGGGCGTATCGTTGAAAGTGGCGGCCCAGAACTGGCATTGAAGCTAGAAGATAGCGGATATGACTGGGTACGTGAAAAGTACGGCAGCACCGAGGAGGCTTAATATGGCTGAAGCATTAGATCGCGAACTGAGTGAAAACGAAATTGTCGCCGATATCAATCACGAATATGCTGATAAGTACGGCTTTGCTGACAAAGAAGATTACGTATTTAAGGCCGAGCGGGGGCTGAATGAAGCGATCGTCCGGGCGATCTCCAAGATGAAGAATGAGCCGGAGTGGATGCTTGAGTACCGTCTGAAAGCGTACCAACATTTCCTCGAGCGTCCCATGCCCAGTTGGGGTGCTGATTTAAGCGGTATTGATTTTGATAATATCTACTATTACATCAAACCGTCAAACCAGCAGGAAGACAACTGGGATGATGTTCCAGGCTACATCAAGGATACCTTCAATAAATTGGGTATCCCCGAGGCCGAGCAGAAGTTCCTTTCCGGCGTTGCTGCCCAGTACGAGTCTGAAGTTGTCTACCACAACATTAAGAAGGAACTTGAAGAAAAGGGCGTGATTTTCTTGGGTATGGATGATGGCCTGGCCCAGTATCCTGAGCTGGTCAAAGAGTATTTCGGTACTTCGATTCCTTACAGTGATAATAAATTCGCCGCATTGAACACAGCCGTGTGGTCGGGCGG
>JAHEEY010000523.1 GCA_024640485.1 Chloroflexota bacterium
GCATCCGCTTCCACAAACCAGAATTTCCGTTCGACCCTGGCTAGATTACCGATGAGTGCCATGTTGATCAGCAGCAGTCCCAGCATGCCCACCAGCATAAAATTGGAATCGATCGCACCCAGGAACCGGCCGGGAGTGTAGAAGAAGTCGACGATACCAAGGCTGAGCATGTTGAAGACGCTGGAGCCGAACAAGTTTCCCACGGCCATATCAAAAGAGTTCATCCGCATGGCCGCCAGAGCGGCAATCAACTCGGGAAGTGAGGTGACTACACTTAGCAGCGCCGTTCCTACGAAGCCGGTGCCCAGGCCGGTGATGGCGGCGATCTCAGAACTGGCGGTAACCAGATAGGGAACAACTAACAGCAGCGCGGCAGCCATGATGGCGAAGCCGGCGATCCCCTTGGCCAGCGAAGGAAACCCAGGGCCGGGGGCGACAGCGGCAGGGGCCGGCGAGCTCTTGTCCCCATTGGTTTCCCGCTGGATCAACCAGACCCCACCGAAATAGATCACGATCAACAGCAAGCTGTCAATACCTACCCACCCTATCTTGGCGTCGATATCCGCCATGATGGCGATGATCGCTACCAGCATCAATACGGAGGTCAGGCCCGCAGTCAAGGCGTGGTTGATGGCGATACGGCGCAGCAGCGGCACCTGGAAGTTGATCACGTCAACCAGGGCCAGCAGCAGGACGTTGACCATATTACTGCCGAAGAAGTTACCAGCAGCCAGATTTGGCACCCCCAGCTTGAACGCGCTGATAGAGGCGACCAGTTCCGGAAGCGAAGTGGCCCCCGCCAGAAAAATCGTCCCCACCACCACACCGCCGAGGCCGGTTCGAACGGCGATGATATCGCCGTATTCGGCCAGCTTGATGGCGATGAAAACAACCGCAATCGCGCTCAGTAGAAATGTGACCCAGACCATATCGACCTCAACTGTACCTTCTGAAGGAAACTGACCCTGGCTTGGCAGGCGCCAGCCAACAACAGCGTTTGACCTTGATGGCGGAGCGGCTAACTGTGATACGGCTCCGGCAATCCCCAAGTCTTGGCGACAGGCAGCGCGAAGACGATGCCGGTGTGGGGTTTGGTCAAGTCGCCCAAGATCTCTTCAGTCTTGGCCACCGCCTGATCGGCCAATTCCAGGTCGTCAATAACGGCGAAGAGGGTGTTGTGGCCTACTCTGCCGCTGCCAAACATCTGGGCAAAGCCGGCATAACTTGGGCTCGGGGCGATTCGGGTCAGCAGACGATTAACGCCGGTACTCTCCAAGACTGTGACCCCTTTGACGCCAGCGGCAATCCATGCTGCCAAGACCTCATTCAGTCGACTGCTGTCATCCAGTACCATCATTAGCATGTACATAGGGTTACCTCACGTGGTGCGGAAAGTTCCGACGAAAAATCATGCGCCTGGGCAGAGATTCGCTCTGATAATTCAGCTGCCCACTGCTGCCGACCAATTGGCGGCTGCGTCTGGCGCAAAAGTAGATCAGCCAATGGCATCCCGATAGGCGTGATACTGGGCATAAACGCGTTCCAGCCAGTCAAGCAGCTCGGCCTCGTCTCCAGCCTGAAGCAGCGTTTCCAGTTGGGCCAACTGCGAACGATAGGCGGAAAGCTGGGCCAGAATAGGGCCGGAATTGGTCATCAGGATATCCAGCATCATCTTGGGATCGGAGCCGGACAGCCGGGAACTGTCCCGAAATCCAGACGCGCTGGCCTGCCAAACACGGCCATCCGCCAACATGGAAACAGAGCGCATCAGCGCAGCCGCGGTCAAATACGGGACATGACTGGTGGCGGCGACAAAGGCGTCATGGGTATCGGGGTCCAGGTACAACGGCTGGGCGCCGACAACATCGATGAGTTCCAGTGCCAGCCTCTCCAACTCCGGTGTGGTACGGCTGTTGCGGCAGAGAATGAAGGTCTGCCCCTGATACAGATCAGGAACGGCGGCCTGAAAGCCTGACGTCTCCTTACCGCACATGGGGTGGCCGCCAATGGCCTGAAAGGCCGGCGGCAGCGCCGCCATCATCTGACCGATTTCGCCTTTGGTGCTTCCCAGATCCAGAACCATACAGCCATCCGGGAAATAGCTGGGAAGGTCGCGCACCAAGCGGACAATACTCCTGACCGGTGTGGCAAGAACCAGCAGATCGGTGCCGCCTGCCGCAGTTGAAAGATCGGATGCCACCTCATCGACCAGCGGCCGAACCAATTCGAGAACGGATGGGTCATTATCGACGCAGGCCAGTCGACCCACATGCCCTCTCAAGGATTGCACCAGGGAGCCCCCCATTAGGCCGATCCCCACAATTGTGATGCTTGTTTGCTGTAGTGACATGATTGACGCTTCTAATAAGTGTTAGGGAATCTCCCGCTTTTTGACCAGTCAGCGGGCTCGACGATCTCAGATCTGAATTCGCTTGGCAGCGTGTCTCCATTGTGCGGCATCGCGAATTGAGGCTGGCATCGATTTGCCCCCATTATATGCAGATCTGCAATTGGGTCACCCTGAATTTCAATGCCGGCTGCCGTAACCGGCACGCTCACCATATGGACCCCGCGGGCGCCAGCAGTAACTGACAGATCGACGCCCGATGAATTGCATGACCTCATGGACCGCATTAGGGTATAATAAAGATGTGCCCAACGAGTTGGGCGAGCGGAACTGATTAACAATCCCTGATTTGATAACAACCTCTAACAGCTGCCAGGTGATATCGCCTATAATTCTCCTTTGGCCGTGGTCGGCGCCCCGGCAACGGCCGCCAAGGGCCAGAAGCAACTGTCACCCTTCCAGCCGCCAGCAGTCGTTGGCGATGCTTATCAACTGCCGGGAATCATATCAACGATACTTACGGTCGTTTCCCCGTTGAAACGGCCGGATTTTCGCGTGAAGGCGCAAACAATTCCCTACTTCATGAATTAGAGGTGTTCTGGCACCTACAGCTGAACTGATGAAGAGGATATTTGCCCGGACCTGCACCATGCCATTTCCAGGAGATACATTATGGCCAAGGACTATATCTTTGACGGTTCAATTACCGAGTTGGACCCTGAACTAAGTCGACTGCTTGAGCTTGAAGATCAACGACAGGATGCCACCATTATTCTTGTGGCATCAGAGAGCGCTGCTCCGGACGCTGTGCGTCAGGCGATGGCCAGCTCCTTCGGCAATGTTTATGCCGAAGGATACCCGCGGGAGGAGAGCCGGCGGCAAGTGGAATCGGAGATTCTCGACACCGAGTTGGAATTGGCTAGATATCGGCGCAACAGCGACCCCCGCTACTACAAAGGGGTAGAGTACGCCGATGTCCTGGAGGCATTGACACGACGCCG
>JAHEEY010000105.1 GCA_024640485.1 Chloroflexota bacterium
GATCGGCCTGAAAAACGGCTGTTCTGCGACCAACAGGGCATTGGGTATGTCGTCCTGAAACGGCTGCCCAAGGCAGGTCTACCCAAGCGTGAAAGCACTGCGCTACGCGGTTATTGATGAGGACGGTGGCGCCCAGCGGTGCCGTATCTGGTAAAGCTGTCCAATATGACCAGCTCTTCCTTCAGGATAAACATGGCGTTGAACAGCGGCTGCGGCTCCCCACCATTCCAACCAGCTCTGGTTTCCCAGAGGTTTGCTGAGCTGGATCATTCGAGAGGTTGTAACTGGAGGAAAATAGTGTTATTCTGTTGCAGGAGGGTGGAGCTAAACTCCTTCGCACACTTCAATCTAGCCAGCAGTAATCTCTGCCTGCGAATCCATAAAATGACATTTGTCTATTGACGGCGCTCGTCGCTTTTGCTATTCTGGTATCGGTACCATGATATGCGTACCATATTTGATTCTGGCCCTGCTGAGTGTTTCTAATGCCTACGATTCGTGACGTTGCCAAACATGCCGGCGTAGCCCCAATCACCGTATCTCGGGTGATCAACAACGCCGAATACGTGAGTCAGAAGACACGTGCCCGGGTGCAAGCATCGATAAAGGAATTGGGGTATGTACCCAATATGTTGGGGCTAAGCCTCCGTTTCAAGCAAACGATGACCCTGGCATTGGTAATCACTGACATCACCAACCCGTTCTGGACAACGGTCGCCCGAGGGGTTGAAGATGTGGCCCAGTCTCAAGGATACAGCGTCATCTTATGCAACACGGATGAATCTGAAGAAAAGCAGGAACAGTACTTGAACATGCTCTTGCGCCGTCGGATTGACGGCATTCTTCTGGTGCCAGCCTGTAGCTCGCCAAAAGCCGTGCACATGATTCAGCGACAGGGAATCCCTCTAGTCATCCTGGATCGCTCGATCCCTGACACAGAGGTCGATTTGGTAACCGCAGATTCGGAGGCTGGCGTCTACCAGTTGATACAGCATCTACTTTCACTTGGCCATATGCGCATCACCATGCTTACCGGGCCAAAAACAGTCTCTACCGCTGTGGCTCGTGCTAACGGCTATCGGCGTGCTTTGGCTGACGCTGGATTGCCGGAAAGCTCGGCCCGTATCTATTGGGGCAGTTACACCCAGGAAGGCGGCTACCAGATGACCAGGCAGGCGCTCCAAGAAACACCGCGGCCTACGGCTTTGTTTGCCGCCAACAATTTCGTCGCCGTTGGGATGCTGCAAGCATTGCGTGAAGAAGGGCTGCGGATCCCCGACGATGTCGCCATTGCCACCATTGACGATATCCCCTCATCGCCGATCATTGAGCCTTTCGTCACCACGGCAACCCAACCAGCTCGTGAAATGGGCCAGCAGGCCACCGAGCTGCTCCTGGGGCGGGTCACCGGCAGCCTAACAGATGCGATACAGCATATCGTGCTGCCGACCAAATTAACCTTTCGCGCTTCCAGCGGCCAGAAAGCAGGATCATAAAGCTCATTTCAAGGTGCGCGCTGCATTGATTAAGATGCCTTCAATGGCAATAATACAGACTGAGGAGCTAGGACATGTCGAGTATCGAAATGAAGGTCAACCCACCGAAAAACCGGCTCATCGGTTCCCCCCCCAAGATCGGCATCCGACCGGCAATTGACGGCCGTCGGCGAGGTGTCCGGGAATCGCTAGAAGACCAGACCATGCAGATGGCCGTTGGCGTCGCCCAATTTCTAAGCAGCAATCTGCGTCATGCCGACAATCTGCCTGTCGAATGCGTCATCGCTGACAGCTGTATTGGCGGAGTCGCCGAAGCGGCCCAGGCTGCCGATAAATTCGCGCGTGAAGGGGTGGGCGTCTCTATCACCGTCACACCCTGCTGGTGCTACGGCTCTGAAACCATGGATATGGACCCCAATATTCCCAAGGCTGTATGGGGATTCAACGGCACTGAGCGCCCCGGCGCTGTCTACCTGGCCGCGGTCATGGCGGCCCATGCCCAAAAAGGTATCCCCGCCTTCAGCATCTACAGCCATGAGGTCCAAGATACCGGCGACACCTCAATTCCTGAGGATGTCCAGGAAAAGCTTCTGCGATTCGCCCGAGCCGCCCTCAGCGTAGCCACCATGCGCGGCAAATCGTATTTGGCGATGGGCGGTGTCTCTATGGGCATTTCCGGCTCCATCGTCGACCAGGATTTCTTCGAATCGTACTTGGGGATGCGCGTGGAAACCATCGACATGAGCGAGTTTACCCGCCGCATCAACGAAAGTATCTTCGATCCAGAAGAGTTCCAGCAAGCGTTGAGTTGGGTCAAAGCCAACTGCCCTGAAGGAAAAGATTACAATCCAGAAGACAAGAAACGTTCCCGCCAACAGCAAGATTCCGACTGGGAAGTTTCGGTCAAGATGGCTTTGATCGCCCGGGATCTAATGATTGGAAACCCCCGGTTAGAAGAGTTGGGGTACGAGGAAGAGTCCTTGGGGCGCAACGCGATTGCCAGCGGCTTTCAGGGTCAGCGGCAGTGGACCGACCACTACCCCAACGGCGATTTCATGGAAGCGATTTTGAGCAGTTCCTTTGACTGGAACGGCATTCGCCAACCATACATCGTCGCCACCGAAAACGATGCCCTCAACGGGGTCAGCATGCTGTTGGGCCATTTGCTCACCGGCACCGCCCAGATCTTCGCCGATGTCCGCACCTATTGGAGCCCGGACGCGGTGAAGCGGGTCAGCGGTTATGATTTGCAGGGGCACGCCGCCGGCGGCATCCTTCACCTGATCAATTCCGGCCCGGCTGCATTGGACGGCACCGGTCAGGCGGAAATCGACGGTAAACCAGCGATGAAGCCGTGGTGGCAGATTACTTCAGAAGAAGCTTACCGCTCACTGCAGGCGACCACCTGGCACACCTCCATGACCGAATATTTCCGCGGCGGCGGTTGGTCAACCCGCTACCGCACGCGCGGCGGCATGCCCATGACCATGTGCCGCCTCAATTTGATCAAAGGGCTGGGTCCGGCGCTGCAGATCGCCGAAGGTTTCAGCGTGGAACTGCCCGACGATGTCCACGCCATCCTGGATGAGCGCACCAACCCCACCTGGCCGACCACATGGTTTGTACCCAGAGTCTCCGGCAGCGGCCCATTCCGGGATGTTTACTCCGTGATGAGTAATTGGGGGGCTAATCATGGGGCCATCTCTTATGGGCACATTGGCGCCGACTTGATTACCCTGGCTTCCATGCTGCGCATTCCCGTCTACATGCACAATGTGGCTGAGGAAGACGTGTATCGCCCCCACGCCTGGACCGCGTTTGGGGCGATGGAACCGATGGGTGCGGATTTCCGCGCCTGCGCCAATTATGGTCCCTTATATGGATGAGAATCGTGCGCTTAAATCCGCACGTTTATCATGAAATCAGCCCGAATGAGGCGAAGTGGCTAGAATCGGTGTCGATGAATGAACCGTTCTTTCCCCGAAGGAGAGCGTTTATGGGATGAACTTAATTAATGACAGCGGCGTTAGCCGTACAACTATAGAAAACCTGGGTGCGCTTTTGACACGCTCAGAGGGATTCAAGTTGATACTCAAGCAGAAGTTCAACACAAAATATTTCGAGGAGAATTAGTGAAATGAAAACCAAGTTTGTTGCTGTTATTTTGGGCGTACTGATCGTCGCCATGATGTTGGCGGGTTGTTCCGGCAACACGTCCGATGAAACATATATCGCCGTCATTTCCAAAGGGTTCCAACATCAATTCTGGCAAGCTGTTCAGGCTGGTGCCGAGAAAGCTGCTGTAGACTACGAAGTAACCATCACCTTTGAAGGCCCTGAGACCGAGGCCATGGTTGACAAGCAAGTCGAGATGGTTCAAGCTGCCCTGGACAAGAATCCTGCCGCACTCTGTTTGGCCGCCCTGGACACCCAGGCCCTACTCCCGCTGCTGGAACGCGCCCAAGAAGAAGGCATCCCGGTTGTTGGTTTTGACTCCGGTGTTGACAGCGATATTCCGGTATCCACCGCTGCTACAGACAACCTGGCTGCTGCTGCTTTGGCCGCCGACAAGATGGCTGAGCTCATCGGTGATGCCGGTCAAGTTGCCGTGATCGTCCACGACCAGACCAGCCGCACCGGTATCGACCGCCGCGACGGTTTTGTCAACCAGATGGAATCCAAGCACCCCAATATCGAAATCGTCGATATTCAATACGGTGAAGGCGACCATCTCAAATCCACTGAGTTAGCCAAGGCCATTATCCAGGCTCATCCTGACCTGAAAGGCTTCTTCGGCGCCAATGAAGGTTCCATCATCGGTGTGTTGAACGCGGTTTCCGAGCTAGACAAAGTCGGCGACATCGTCGTTATCGGTTATGACTCTGGCCAGCAGCAGATGGACGCCATCCTCAGCGGCGCCGAAGCTGGTGCTATCACCCAGGATCCCATCGGCATCGGCTACAAGTGTGTTGAAGCTGCCGTCAAAGCTTTGAACGGCGAAGATCTGCCCAAGATGATCGACACCGGTTTCCACTGGTACGACAAGTCTAACATCGACGACGACACCATCGCCGCGTTGTTGTACAAATAATCAGCAAGTAGCATAAGCTAGAATCTTGATATAGAAGGAGGGAGAAAGACTTATCCAGGGGTGATGTGATATCATTCACCAGCGCCCAAGATTGTTTTTCTCCTTCCTACTTTCGTCATTCATACTGGTGCTGACGGTAACATATCCCGCATGATCTTTTTCCGAAGCAGAAGGGGCACATGCGAGTTCTTAGCGATACGGTAGTCTAGTCATTTACCCCACATCTGAAGTGTCCGACAAATGACTGTGCAGGGAAACATAGATGGATAATGAAATCCTGGTCTCGATGGTGGAGATTGACAAGCGCTTCCCGGGCGTTCACGCACTGGATAATTGCCAGTTCGAATTGCGCCCAGGTGAAATACACGCCCTGGTTGGCGAAAATGGTGCTGGTAAATCCACGCTGATGAAAGTGCTGGCTGGTATTTACTCAAAGGATAAAGGGCGGGTGATTTTCAAGGGGCAGGAAGTCACCGTCTCCACCCCGAAAGCAGCCCTAGATTTAGGCATCAGCATCATCCACCAGGAACTCAACCTGATGTCACACCTCACGCTGGCGCACAACATTTACATCGGCCGGGAGCCGGGAAAAGCAAAACGGCTGATTCTGGATGAAAAACAGATCAACAAGCAAACTGAAGATCTGTTTGCCCGCATGCATTTGAAGCTTGATCCCAGCGCCAAAGTTTCCAGCCTGACCATTGCCAAGCGGCAGATGGTTGAAATCGCCAAGGCGCTTTCACATAATGCGGAAGTACTGATCATGGATGAGCCTACCGCCGCGCTCACGGATGCTGAAATCGAAGATCTATTCAGTATTATCCGCGATCTGAGAGATAGAGGGGTCGGCATTGTCTATATCTCTCACCGGCTGGAAGAGCTTCAACAGATATCTGATCGGGTGACGGTGATGCGCGACGGCCGCTACATTAACACCGTCAATACCAACGAGACGAACATCGATGAGATCATCAGCATGATGGTCGGACGGACCATCTATGAAGCCGCCCCCGAAATACCGGAACATGCCAGCCAGGAAATAGTCTTCGAAGCGAAGAGCTTAAATCGAGGCCGTTGGCTGAAAGATGTCAGCTTCAAGCTCAAAAAAGGGGAGATTCTGGGGTTTGCCGGCCTAATGGGTGCCGGAAGGACCGAGGTCGCCCGGGTCATCTTTGGCGCCGATGCCCTTGACTCTGGAGAGTTGTACGTTAAAGGGGAGCGAGTAGATATCAAAAGCCCCCGAGACGCGGTTAAACATGGCCTCGGCTATCTCTCTGAGGACCGCAAAGATTTAGGGCTGGCTCTGGGCATGGATGTAAAGACCAATATGGTATTGGCCTCTTTTGAGAAGTTTAGGAGTTGGTTAGGCTGGGTAGATGAGCGGGCCACAGAAAAGTCCGCGGCGCACTATGCCGAAGCCCTGGACATCAAAACACCGAGCCTTGAGCAGAAAGTAATCAATCTATCGGGTGGAAATCAGCAGAAAGTAGTCATCGGCAAATGGCTTACGGCTGACACTGATATCCTGATTTTTGACGAGCCAACCCGCGGCATTGATGTCGGCGCCAAGAGCGAAATTTACAAGCTGTTGAATGACTTGACCCATCAGGGGAAATCAATCATCATGATTTCTTCTGAACTGCCGGAAATTTTAAGAATGAGTCATCGTGTCGTTGTCATGTGTGAGGGACGCATCACGGGTGAGCTGCCTATCAGCGAGGCGACACAAGAGGCTATCATGAGACTCGCCACCCAGCGGGGGACCATTATCAATGGTTCTGAATCCGTATCAAACTCTGTTAAATTGGGAAGTGCCTAAGTGATGGAAACCATACTCAAAAGTAAAAACTCATTGTTCCGCTCTGACGCGACACAGAAGCTAATGGCGTTCGCTGGCTTGATCGCCCTGTTCGTGGTGTTCTCGATAGCATCGCCGAATTTCTTTCAATTCAGCAACATCATCGGCATCTTGCTGGCTACCGCGGTCAACGGCATCTTGGCACTGGGTGCCACCTTTGTCATTATCACCGCAGGCATCGACCTGTCCGTTGGCACGGTGATGACTTTATCAGCGGTGATGACCGGTGTTTTCATCACCGTCATGGGACTGCCCGTCTATGTAGGTGTCTTAGGGGGCCTGACAACCGGCGCCCTGGCGGGCTTCATCAACGGCTCCATTATTTCTCGGATGAAGATCCCCCCCTTTGTGGCTACATTGGGCATGCTTTACATCGCCAAAGGGCTGTCGTTGGTTATCTCTGGTCTGAAGCCAGTCTATTTCAACGATACCCCAAGTTTCAAAGAGATCGCCATGGGCTCAATTCTGGGCAAGATCATTCCCGGCTTTGAGGTGCCTAATGCGGTCTTGATTCTTTTTGGCGCGGCCTTCATCGCCCATCTCATCTTGAACAAGACAGTGCTGGGCCGCTACACCTATGCCATCGGCAGCAACGAAGAAGCGACCCGTCTCTCCGGTGTTAATGTTACTTTTTGGAAGACAGCTATCTACGCATTGGCTGGCAGCTTTGCCGGTTTGGGCGGCGTCATGATCGCGGCCCGCCTCAACTCGGCCCAGCCGGCCCTCGGCGCGGGCTATGAGTTGGACGCCATCGCCGCCGTCGTCATTGGCGGCACCTCGCTCAGCGGCGGCGAAGGGACCATCTTGGGCACCATCATCGGCGCCTTCATCATCAGCGTGCTGACCAACGGATTGCGTATCCTATCAGTGCCCCAGGAGTGGCAGATCGTCGTGACCGGCACCATCGTCATCCTGGCAGTTTACGCCGACATCCTGCGGCGGCGCCAATGATCCTTAACCTTGGCGTACTGAGCGCATCACTCTAGTAATCTGTTTCGATTGTTCCAAGAATGACAGCTGCGAGCCTGAGGCTCAGCTGTCATTCTCTTTTTTACAGGTATGACATGAACGTCATTAAGTTGTTCGGCAGTTTTCGGCAGTACAGTCCAGCCCCAGTCATTGAAGCATCCGGCGAAACAGTCGGGGCAGTGCTGGATTCGTTGTGCTCAGAAAACCCTGAATTACGAACAGCGATCTTTGAAGATAGACAGTTGCGCCCGCATGTCCGCGTCATGGTGGATGGCCGCGATATTGAATTGTCCGCAGGGCTGGATACGCCCCTCGCCGCGGGACAATCGATCGCCATCTTTCCTCCAATTGCCGGGGGCAGCCACAGGCGGTGGAGATAAACATCATGGAAGGATGGGCTGGAAAGATCCTCGACATTGACTTGACCAGCGGCGAGATCAGTTCGCACCCACTTGACAGGGAGATGGCACGGCTCTTTCTGGGCGGCCGCGGACTTGGGGCACGCCTGCTATGGGACCTGGTGGGACCAGAGGTCAAACCGCTCTCACCAGAAAACGTGCTCATTTTTGCCACCGGCCCCTTGACAGCCAGCGGCGTGCAGACCAGCAACCGCTTCTCCGTTTCTACAAAGAGCCCGCTGACCGGCACCATTCTTGACGCCAACAGCGGCGGCTGGTGGGGGATGCGCTTCAAACGGACTGGCTACGATGCCTTAATCGTTCGCGGCAGAGCGCCCCAGCCCAGCCTTATCGAGATCGGGCCTGAGGGCATCGCCATTCAGGACGCCGCTCATCTCTGGGGTAAAACTGTCTCAGAGACCACTGAGCTTCTGGGCCAGAATAACAACCGCCGCAATGTGCTCTGCATCGGCCCCGCAGGGGAGAATCTGTCCCTGGTTTCCGCCATCATGAACGACGGCCACCGCTCGCTGGCGCGCGGCGGACCAGGGGCGGTGATGGGAAGCAAGAACCTAAAAGCTATCGTCACCGTGGGGACAGAGAAGAACCAGGCTCAAAATCCGGACCAGTTCAAATTCATGCTGTACGAAACCGGCAAGATCATCAAGCAGAGCCCGCTGACCTCAAAAGCGCTGCCGCAGTTCGGCACCGCCGCGGTCATGAATGTGGTTAACGAGATTGGGGCGCTGCCTACCCGTAATTTCCAGCAATCCCAGTTTGAAGGGGCGGAAGCTATCAGCGGCGAGCGGATGACCGAGACGATCCTGGTCAAGAAACAAGCATGCTGGGCCTGCCCCATTTCCTGCACCCGGATCACCAAGACCGACCGGGCGGAAGGGGAAGGGCCGGAATATGAATCAACCTGGGCTTTTGGCGCCCAGTGCGGGATTGATGACCTGCCCTTGATCGCCGAAGCCAATTACCTGTGCAACGACTTAGGACTTGACACCATCTCCGTCGGCAGCAGCATCGGCTGCGCCATGGAAATGGCGGACCGGGGTCTTGTCGATTCGGAACTACGGTTTGGGCGCGGGGATCTGCTTTATGAGACCATCAGCGACATCGCCTACCGCCGCGGCATGGGTGCTGAGCTGGCCGAAGGCAGCTACCGCTTTGCCGCCAAGCACGGTGCTCCGGAACTGTCGATGAGCGCCAAGAAACTGGAGCTGCCCGCCTATGATCCTCGCGGCATGCAGGGCCAAGGACTGCTCTACGCCACTTCCAACCGGGGCGGCTGCCACATGCGCGGCAATATGCTCGGCCCGGAAGTGTTGGCCCTACCTCGGTTGGTGGACCGGTTGGCAACCCAGGGAAAATCCGGCATTGTGGCCGTCCATCAGGACACCTCTGCCGCGGTCGACAGCCTGGTAGTCTGCAAATTCGCCAATATGGCCGCGACTGAAGAGCATTTCGCCCGGCTGTTGACGGCGCTGTCCGGACTGCCGTTTACCGCCCAAGATTTGAGCCAGGTGGGCGAACGGGTCTGGAATTTAGAGCGGTTGTACAACCTCCGCGAAGGATTTACAGCGGCTGACGACACCTTACCCGAACGGCTGCTGACCGAGCCGGTATCAGCGGGACCAAGCGCCGGATTCACCGTCAAGCTGGCACCGATGCTGCAGGAGTATTACGAGTTTCGGGGTTGGGATGAACAGGGTGTGCCGCTGCCGGAAACGCTGAAAGAGCTGGAACTAGATACCCTGGTTAGTTAATAGGGGATATGACATGATAGATCAACGACTATTTGAAGAATTTCGCGACGTGGGGCGGGACATTTACGTCGGCGGTATGACCAGCTCCCATGGCGGTAATGTCAGCGTCAGAGTGGGCAAACGAATCATCATCAAACGGCGCGGGGCGCAATTGGGCAGGCTGAAACCGTCTGATTTTGTCACAACTATCTTGAACGGCGAAGACAGCGGCGTCACCTTGGCCAGCAGTGAGCTGATCGTTCACCGGGCGATCTTTCAAAAAACCAATGCCCTGGCCATCGTCCACTGCCACCCGCCGACCGCGGTCGCCCTCAGCCTTACTCGTGACGAGATAGTGCCCATAGACAACGAATGTTCCTATCTGCTCCACCGAATTCCGGTGCTTTCGGCCGAGTACTCCTCCGGCTCGCCGCAGATGGCCGCCATCGTCTCGGACGCATTGAGAGAATACAAATTGATCATGCTGCGGGGCCACGGGGTGTTCGCCATCGGACAGACCCTGGATGAAGCGCTGCAGTGGGTGTCCGCCTTTGAGATGGGCTGCAATATCATCTACAAAGTGGAGACCTTAGGCAGCAAGTTGATTGAATTCCGGAAACATTCGGAATCATACAGCAGCTGGTAGCGCACCCTACGGATAGTCCAAATACAAACTGAATCTCAAGGGACGTGTATTGAACACGTCCCTTTTGCTTTGAGTCACCCCTGTTCGATGATGGGTATCGAATTACCAGGCGTTGCGAGATAGGCTTCCCCAGACATAATAGCCAGTCTGCAGCAGGAAAGAGGCGATTGCCCCCAGGCTCGGATTTCTGGTCAAAAACAGCATGCGCGGCGGGGCGAAGAAGAAGAGAAAGAAAGCGAAGGTCGCAATAAAGATGAGGATCTTGCCGCCAACGGTAACCGTATCATACGGCTCGGTGCCGATAAAAATGGTCTCCCAAAAGGCCGCGGTGAGGATGATCATCAAATTCACGCCAATCAGGCTGAACAGCTCCAACCACATTGCCTGGGCAGTGGCGTGGGAAATCGTAGGCTGAATATCGATCAGTAAGATTCCGGCGTAGAGAAAGACCAACCCTAACCAGAGGAAAGAAGCCAGCATCAGGCCAAAACTGGCGGCACCGCTCTCCAGATCGATCTCCAGATGATCGAGAATACCGCCTGACTCCACGGCCATGTAGGTGAGAAACATCCCGAAAGCGGCACCCAAGAAACCCAGCACCGCCATTGAATCGATGTTGAAGCTTTCGCCGCGGCCTGGCTCCACTCTTCTGATTATGTAAACCGAAAGGCAGAAGAGTAGATAGACGAGGCCAATGATCAGGGGATTAATCATCGATTTCTGCTGGAATCGGCTGACCAGCAGCGGCAGCAGCGCCGCGTACAATCCAATAGACATGAGATCCACGGCGACAGGCGCCAGGTTCCATCCCATTGCCCTTATCTGATCCTCCATGACGCATCCCTCCTGCTCAATTAAGGATGTTATTCGGTGTAGGCGATGATGTAAGCGGTGCTATTATGCCATGAGACGCTTTTGTTAAGCAGCTGCCTGCGGTAGAGTGCAGCCACCCTATCTCTATCTTCCACGCTCAGCCCAGCGCCCAACAACCGCTGGACATAGTTGGGCCTGGTTCCGTCTGCTGGCCCGTCTTCAAACCAGCGGGACAGTTGGTCGGCGGTGATGCGCCGCTGGCTGGCCTGCCGATCCAACTCTATCTTGACCCGACCCAGGCCGGCAGCCTTGACAATCTCTTCCAGGCTGGCTTCATCCCAGTTAACCATTGGGTCAGCTTCGTCTGTGTAAATCCCTTCCTCGGCCAAACGGACTTGTTCGAACAGCGCCGGCGGCACGGTTGACCAATCGACGAGTTCATAAAGCCGTTGGCCGTGACGAGGAATTGACTGAATGATGCAAAGCCGGCCATTCTCCAACAGCCAACCAGCCAGCGACTGGATCATCTCCGGCCCGTTCTCATGCAGATCCAGCTGGGTGAATAAGTTGCGGCCCAGGATGCGATCAAATCGCTGGCCCTCTTCGCCTCTCAAACTCAACAGGTAGGGCAGGTCAGGGATATCGCCGATCAAGACAGTAGGCCGCTCTATTTCCGGCAGCCGTTCCACCTGCTGGCGCAGCGCTTCGCCGCTGGCGGCATCAGA
>JAHEEY010000524.1 GCA_024640485.1 Chloroflexota bacterium
TATTTTTCGCTTTGCCTATGCCTGCTTCACCCCCCATCTGCGATTATGAAGGGTCTGATTACCGTGCGCGTTTCTGGGAGGGCCAAGGGCGCGACTACGAAGACCGCGCGGAGCGTATCGCTTTGCGGCGGTTGATGCCGCCAACTGGAAGGACCCTCATTGAGATTGGCGCCGGCTTTGGCCGTTTGGCCGATGAATATGCCGGCTACGACAAGGTCGTGCTTTTCGATTATTCCCGTTCGCTGCTGAGGGAAGCACAAGCCCATCTTGGGGATGATCCCCGCTTTGTGTACGTCGCCGGCAATTGGTACCACATGCCCTTCGTCGATGGCTTGTTCGATACCATGGTACAGATCCGAACCCTTCACCACGCGGCAGATGCCCCAGCCCTTTTTCAACAGCTTGCCCGAATCGCCCGCCCCCACGGCTGCTACGTTTTGGAATTTGCCAACAAGCAGAATCTGAAGGCGGTGCTGCGCTATGCTGCCGGACGGCAGAAATGGTCACCCTACAGTGCCGAACCGATTGAATTCGTTGAGCTCAACTTCGACTTCCACCCCAAATGGATCGATCAGCAGTTGAAAGAGGCGGCATTCATCCCTGGAAGAAAGCTGACTGTCTCCCACTTTCGTTTTGGGCCGCTGAAAAGAGTGGTTCCCGCGAGCTTGCTGGCTTCGATGGACAAGGTAGCCCAACTGACCGGCAATTGGTGGCAGCTGTCGCCCAGCGTCTTTGTCAAGAGCAGCCACCCGGCAACCGGACAAGCATCACCGACAGGCGCTTTCTTTGCATGTCCCGAATGCCAGACTCCCCTGGAACAGACAGACAGCAGCCATTGCAGCTGCCCCAATAACGGCTGCGGCCTTCAATGGGGTATTGACAATGGATTGTACGATTTCAAGGAACCTATCGCTCCCGCATAGATAGATCGCCAAACATTTCACAATGGAGCGACCATAATTTGCAGAGGTTGATGTCAGACGAGACCCACAGCTATGTGAACGGCACGTCCCCTATTTTGAAATGGGCGGGAGGCAAGCAGCGTCTGCTGCGTCAATATGCCCCTCATTTCCCAGAGAAAAGCGCCGTCCATCGCTACTTCGAGCCATTTATCGGCGGCGGCGCCGTATTTTTCCACCTGCAGTATCCGAATTCAACCCTCTCTGATCGAAACGAAAAACTGATTGAACTGTATCGCATGGTCCAGCGTGATGTGGAAGGGGTAATCGATGCCTTGAAACCCCACCGGAATGAGGCTGACTATTACTACCAGGTTCGATCACAAGATCCTGCCACCCTTACCGCGGTTGAAAGGGCTGCCCGGATCATCTTCCTAAATAAGACCTGCTACAACGGCCTCTATCGTGAAAACCAAAAAGGGATCTTCAACGTCCCTTTCGGCCGCTACAGCAACCCCAAGATCTGCGATGAAAGGAAGCTCAGAGCGGCTTCGCACGCCCTGCAAGGGGTCGACCTGGTAACCGGGGACTTTGACGAGCTGGCGAAAATCGCCGAAGCCGGCGACTTCTACTACCTCGACCCGCCTTATGCCCCGCTAAACGGGACCAGCAACTTCACGACCTACAGCAAGTCAGGTTTCGATGAAGACGACCAGCGACGTCTGGCTGACATGGTCCACAGCCTTACCGACAAGGGTTGCTTTGTTATGTTAAGTAACTCCAGTGCTGAACTGGTCTATGACCTTTATCAAGGGCATGGCTATCGATTTATCCCCATCAAAGCCAGGCGGATGATCAACAGCAAGGGAGACCGGCGTGGACATGTGAAGGAGCTGTTGATTCTCAACTTCGACGAAAAGAATTGAGCCGCTGCCCGTCTTCTGGCCTTTCTTCTTGATGCCCATTCTTCTACTATCATCTCTGGAAATACGCTAAACTATCTAGCTATGATTCGAAAACCATCACGCTTGTTTTTCATACTGTTGATTTGCCTGCTCACCGCCTGGGGTTATCGGCTGCGCTCGCCCGGTGTCCTCCCGGCAGCGGCTGCACCAGCCGCCGCTGCAGCGGATTATCGCTTCGGGGTTATTGAGAGCTACGAGGACCCGGCCGAAGCCAGCAACCTGGGCGCAGCCTGGACGCGGGTTGTTTTCCAATGGGCAGAAGTTCAGCCCGGCGGCGCCGGCACCTGGACATCGAAAGTCACTGATGAGCAGATCAATAACGAAATCAATTCAGGACGGATGGTAGTAGGGCTGCTCATCGGCATCCCCGGCTGGGCGCTTGACAGCAGCGGGCTGCCAAACGGCCTCAACCTCCCCCATGATGATCCCGGCAACGCCTGGGCCACCTTTGTTCGCGAAGCGGTCAGCCGCTACCAGGGGCGCATCAACCATTGGATTATCTGGAACGAGCCGGACATCAGTGCTGGCGCTGTTGCCCACACCTGGAATGGAACGGTAGAGCAGTTTTTTCTGCTGCAGCGGACCGCCTATCTGGTGGCCAAGCAGGTAAATCCCAATGCGGTCATTCACCTCTCCTCCTTCACCCATTTCTGGGACCCTAGCTACTTCGGCCGCTACCTTGACGTCGTTGCCGCCGACCCCTCGGCAGCTGAGAACAACTACTATTTTGATGTAGCTACCGCCCATCTCTACTTCCAGCCGCACATGATCTTTGATCTGATTCAATTCTTCTACGGCACCATGGGCAGCCACGGTATTTGGAAACCGATCTGGCTGGTAGAGACCAATGCCCCGACCAGCGACGATCCAGCCTGGCCGGTCCCGGACCCATTCTTGCGGGTCTCCCAGGAAGAACAGGCCGCCTTTATGCCCCAGGTGCTGGCCTCGGCCCTTTCGGCCGGCGCTCAGCGCATCGCCATTTTCAAGCTTAAGGACACCACCACCGACTACGCCGCCAATCCGGAACCCTTTGGGCTGATCCGGCTGGACGGCAGCCGGCGTCCAGCATTCAGCACTTATCAGACAGCAATGCGCTATCTGGCGGGAATGAGTGGCGCCCGGCGGGAGCGGTGGGATTCGGTGGGGCAGTTCCGCATCGAACAAGGCAGCCAGACTACCACGGTGCTGTTCTCACGGCTGCCCTCAGCCCAGGGAGCCCAGGTCACGGCCACGACAGAGGTCGCCATCCTGGCCGATATGTGGGGCAACCGGCAGGTCATCTCGGCCAATGATGGCTATTTTTATGTCAACCTTCCCGGCGCTCAATGCACCCAGACAGCCGGTGAGTACTGCATGATCGGCGGCACGACCTATTACCTGGTGCAAGGGGGTGAACTACCGCCGACGCCGACCACAGAACCGACCGCCACAGCCACGGCAACAGAGACGCCAACGCCTACACAGACAGCGACATCCA
>JAHEEY010000106.1 GCA_024640485.1 Chloroflexota bacterium
TCAGACCGTGCAGCTGCCGCTGGATCGGTCCAGGTACGGCGAACTGTTGGCGGAACTAATTGCCGGGGCAGCTGCCGAAAAGGGGAAAGTATAATGCAGCCGGCTGCCTTTGTGGTAAGCGCCTTTGGCGATGAGATTGATGACGACTTGGAAACACAGCTGCGGCTGCTGCGTGAGATCAGCATCGGCAGTCTGGAGTTTCGCTCTGCCTGGGGAAAGAATGTCCTCAATCTGAGCGATAGTGATGTATTGGAGGTTGTCCGCTTGTGCCAGGCCTTTGGTATCAGTGTCAGCTGCATCGGCAGCCCTATAGGGAAGTCTGCTGTTACCGATCCTATCGAATTGGAGCTGGCCAACTTGTCCCGCATCATCAGTATCTCAAAATCGCTGGGCTGCCGGCAGATACGGATCTTTTCTTTTTACCCGCCCCCAGAGGCCGACGAGGATCAGCTTGATCGCCTGGTCGATATTGCTGCCGCCCGGCTTGAGCGGTTGGCGGAGCTGGCCAGCCGGCATGATGTGGTACTGCTTCTGGAAAACGAAAAGGGAATCATTGGCGATTCCCCGCAACGATGCTTCGCCCTGATGCGGCGAGTGGGGAGCCCGTACCTTCGATTTCTATGGGATCCCGCCAATTTTGTGCAGGTCAAGGCGGCGCCGCTGATGCGGGACGGCTGGCCGCCGTTGGCTGAATACGTCAGCTACATACACATTAAAGATGCCCACCTGTCAGACGGCACCGTCTGTGCCGCCGGAGAAGGGGATGGGCAGCTGCCCGAACTGCTCATCGCCCTGATTGAACAGGGGTATCAAGGCGTCTTGGCGCTTGAGCCGCATCTGGCGTCAGCTGGGCCCCGCGGCGGCTTCAGCGGTCCGGAAGGGATGCGCTATGCCGTGAAGAAGCTCCGCGAATTGCTGCGGTCTGTTGGCGGACTGGAGCAGGCCGCCGGCAGCGGTTGAGCGGCAGCTGATGCCATCTTGGTGACATTGCCGATCTGGATCGTCCCGCTACAATTAAGGTAATTCTTCGTTGAAAGATGCGGCGCCGACCAGGATGTGGGCACCGCTGACCCGCTGTTGAGCACCACAAGAGGAACATGAATTGAGCTTTAAGGCCCGTATCTTATTTGCCGGCGGAACTTTGTATTGGCGTCTATTTCGCCCGGTGACCCTGGGCGTCCGATTGCTGCTCATCAAGGATGATTCTATCGTTTTGGTTAAGCATTCCTATCAACCGGAATGGTACTTGCCTGGCGGCGGCGTGAAGCGCAATGAGACTTTGGCGCAAGCGGGTAGGCGGGAAGCCATGGAGGAGGTTGGTGCCCGGCTGGATCATCTCCAATTCTTTGGTATATACAGCAACCTGACTCAGCCGAAGAGCGACCATGTGGCCGTATTCCTTTGCCAGGCATTTGAAATCGTGGGCAGATCAGATTACGAAATCGAATCGATGGCGTTCTTTCCGCTGGCGGAGCTGCCGGAAGATATCTCCAGCGGCTCCTACAATCGAATCCTGGACTACTTGGCCGGCAATCATGCGCCCGGTACCGGCGACTGGTGAAGGGTGACCATAGCAGGATTGTCATCAACTTGATCGATGTTATACTCCAAGAGGTGGTCTACCTGAATTGCCGCATATCTGGCGGTACCGGCAGTTGACACCACCAAACCAAGCTCAAATGAGGAACTGTTTTGTTTAGATCTATTCGTGATTCCCTAAGCCGAACCAGGCAGTCCGTTTTCGGACAAATCGTATCTGTCCTGGGTATGGGCGAAATTGATGACGATACCTGGGAAGATTTGGAAGCGCTTCTGGTGCAGGCCGACATCGGCGTGCCCACTACCCTGGCACTTGTTGAAGCGATGCGTGAGCGCGTGGCTCGAGAAGGGCTGGTCAGAGCAGAGCAGCTGATTCAAGCATTGAAGGCTGAGATGCGCGCCATCGTCACCGATGATTCGCCGTTTGAACTGGAAGGGCGCCGCCAGCTGACCGTTGGTTTGCTGGTAGGCGTGAATGGTTCCGGCAAAACCACATCCATTGGCAAATTGGCCCATCGCTACAAAAAGCAGGGGCGCGGCGTGGTGCTGGCTGCCGCCGATACGTTCCGGGCTGCGGCAATTGACCAGTTGAAGATATGGGGGGAACGTTCCGGGGTGCCGGTGATTTCCGGGCAGCCTGGCGGCGATCCAGCTGCCGTCACCTACGACGGTATTCGGGCGGCTCGAGCGCGAGGGTTTGACATGCTCTTAGTGGACACGGCCGGTCGTCTGCACACCAAGTTCAATCTGATGAAAGAGTTGGAGAAAGTGTACGGTGTCTGCAAAAAGAGCGTGCATGCGGCTCCCCACGAAGTGCTCCTGGTCCTGGATGCGACCACAGGCCAGAACGCGCTGGTGCAAGCTCAGAAGTTTAAGGAATCCGTTCACGTCACCGGTGTAATTCTGGCCAAGCTGGACGGCACCGCCAAGGGCGGCATGGTGCTGGCGATTTATCGCGAATTGGGGCTGCCGGTTCGGTTTATCGGCACCGGCGAAAGCATTGAAGATCTGGCCCCATTTGATCCAGAGCAGTTTATCGATGGACTCTTTGGCTAGAGGCCACCCTGTTGTTGGGTGCCGGCTTCGCGGTTCATGTCCAGCCGCCGGTGCCTTCAAAACCTTGTCTGACTAGTCGCGAGACAGGTCGGACAAGAAAAATTCTAAATCTATACCGCTCATGCTGTACGCTCTGTTCCCACTGCGACGGCGTTACACTTTGAGGGTAAAAGGCAAAAACTAAGATGGAAGTTCTTGAAACACAACTAAGCGAATTGCAGATGACTGTTGATAATTTACGGAGGCGGCTTTGACATCGCCGGCAAAGTAGAGAAAGTTGCCGAGCTTGAGAAGCTGACAGTCGCGCCGGACTTCTGGGACGATTCTTCCAAGGCCCAGGGTGTGATGCGCGACCTGACCATCCTGCGTGATTACGTGTCCGTTTGGCAGGATGCCAGCCATAGGCTGAGCGAGGCGTTGGAGTTGGTCGCGTTGGGTGATGAGGACCTAGAGGAAGAATTAAGCCGCGAAGTCGAGATTCTCACAAGGAAGGTAGGCCGGCTGGAGTTCAAGGCGCTGTTTGCCGGGAAATACGATACCGAGGATGCCATTGTTGCGATTCATGCTGGCGCCGGCGGTACGGAAGCCCAGGATTGGGCTATGATGCTGCAGCGGATGTTCATTCGTTGGGCGGACGCGAATGAGGTGAAGGTCGATATCTTGTCCCAGACGCCTGGCGATGAAGCCGGCATAAAGAGCTGTACCATGTCCTTTGTGGGAGAATTCGTCTACGGGCGTATGAAATCGGAAAGGGGCGTGCATCGCTTAGTCCGCATTTCACCTTATGATTCTTCCAGCAGACGGCACACCTCTTTTGCCAAGGTTGAAGTCTGGCCAGATGTAGCCCAGGATATTGAGATAGAGATCGATGAAAAAGATCTGCGCATCGACCGCTTTAGGGCCAGCGGCGCCGGCGGTCAGCATGTGCAGAAGAATGAAACGGCGATCCGCATCACCCATATCCCCACGAACATTGTGGTCTCCTGCCAGAATCAACGATCGCTGACACAGAATATGCAGACCGCGATGGGCGTGCTGAAATCGCAGCTTTTCGACCTGGAAAGACGTAAACAAGATGAGGCCATCTCTGCCCTGAAGGGGGAAGACGTCGATGCCGGATGGGGCAACCAGATTCGCTCATACGTGTTACATCCCTATAAGATGGTAAAAGACCATCGGACTAATTTCGAGGTCGGGAATGCTCAATCCGTTCTGGATGGGGCCCTTGATGGGCTCATGGAGGCGTTTCTGAAATATCGCGTAGGTAAGTCAGCTTGATGGTCATTGGGGCATGCGCTTGCTTCTAGCGAGGCAGCCAGGTGCTCTTCAGCCAAAGACAGGTCGGATTTGGCTGCACCGTATTTTTCATCACATCTGGTATCAATCAAAACGGGAGGTTGGTTCTTATGAGCAGCGTCAAGAAGAGACCGGGGACAGGCACTGATCGCGATCGTGATTCGTTGGCAGCGAAACGTTCTATGGGCGGGCGGCGACCGCCTGGGCGGCCATCCCGACCGGGTTCCCCGGGCAAACCCTCAGGAAGACCTGGCTCGTCAGGCAATGCGGCAGATGATGCCAAAGCCAGAGCGGCAAAACGAATTGCCAAGCGCCGCCCTGCTGCCAGCCGGCCCTCCGCCCGAGCTGCGGCTCGCAAGGCGGCGAATGCGTCACGGCCGATGCCGGCGCCGCCAGCCAGACGAACCGCAGCCGGTCGCCGTCCGATAGCGCCGGCAGCTGCGGCGGCCGCCGGGACGACGCCAACGGCCATGGACGAGCTTCGCCTGGAAGTTGATCGCATTCAGGATCAGTTTGCCGACCTTGAATCCAAAGCTCAATTGAGCACCGTTTACTCTGCCATCGGCGACTTCGACTCCAAGCTGGTTGAACTGCCTTTCGCTATTGACGCCCTTCGCGACCGAGGCTACGTGCACTCAGGCCGGTTGGACGACCGGCTGGAGGCGCTGGACCAGAGCTGGGACAATGTGCGTCCCCGGGTGGAAGCAGCGCTGAATAATCACATCCGCCGTCTGGATCAAGAGTTGAACGAGACGGAACGGCAGGTAGACACACTGCGTCCCAACAGCGCCGCTATCTCTGCCGCCAAGTCGGCTGTGAACAGCCTTTCCGGACGCATAGACGCTGCACGTGACGCTGTCTCAGGGCTGTATGAAGGCATGGAGCTCGAACTCAGCGGCATTTCCTCCGAGATCTCCGCGATTACTCGGATGATGGATCTGTTGGCCGAATCGCAAGCTATCCGCCTGCTGCAGGCTGAGGGCCCCCTCCTGGCGGTGAAGACGGAGTGGCAGCGAGATGGCAAAGATGGCCCGGAAGGTGTCCTGTTCTTGACTGACCAAAGACTCCTGTTCGAGCAGCGTGAGGAGGTCGTTACCAAGAAGACCTTTGGTATCTTCAAATCCGCTTCGGAAACCAAGATCGACCTGCTCCTGGATATTCAGGTTGGTGACGTCGAATCAGTGACCGACAAGCAAGAAGGGGGCTTTCTTGGAATGGGAAAGGATGACATACTGGAATTCGTTTTTGCGGCCTCTGCGCCCGTATCCAGGGCCCGATTCCATTTGAAGGGCCACGACTCCTCTGACTGGGCGGCGATGATCAAGCGAATCCAAACCGATGAGATTGATGAAGATCGAGCCGACGAATATGTAGACGAGCTGCAGGAAGCTGTGGCTGTAGCGGCCGCCTTCCCATCTGCTTGCCCCAGCTGCTTTGCGGAACTACCGCCGCCCCCGGTCGGGATCATGAGTGTTTCGTGTGAGTTCTGCGGTGCCCAGATTGAGCCCGAAGGCGCTGGAAACAGCGAGTAGAAGATGGTACCATTGAGAATGGCCCGCCCGAAGCTGGAGTAATGCGGGCCGTTCTCGACAAATAGCTTCAATAACGGGGGTGGGCTGGCCGGCCAGAACAGCCGGCCGCAGTCGAGTAGCAATAGTTGGCAGGGAGTGTCTTTTGGGGTATCATCCAACATTTGCGTATTGTAACAATAACTCGACGCAAGAGTTTTGACATATAGAAGCTTGCCTATATAATAGTGCTGATTGAATATGTAAAAGTACATCTCACAATGACGAGAGCGTTGGCGCGTATGTGTCAATCGCTCTTTTTGCGCGTTCATGGACTAATTCCCCCTGATGGGCTGTTGGGTGGGAATACCAGAAAGCAAAATTCAAGAAGGGCTGTAACAAGGGCTGTAACCCGTAATTTCTTTTGGGAGGTCACTTAGTGGAAACATCAGAATTCCGCTCGTTGCGCATTAGCTTAGCATCCCCTGATCAGATTCGTTCATGGTCATACGGCGAGGTAACCAAGCCGGAGACGATCAACTATCGTCGCTTGAGACCAGAAAAGGACGGTCTTTTCTGTGAGGCTATTTTTGGCCCGCAACGAGATTGGCAGTGTTACTGCGGGAAGTATAAGAATGTTCGCTATAAGGGCATGGTATGCGACAAATGTGGTGTGGAAATCACCCGTTCTTCGGTTCGTCGCGAGCGGTTGGGGCATATTGAACTGGCAGCACCGGTAGCGCATGTGTGGTATACCCGCCGGGTACCCAGCTACATGGGTCTGCTGCTGAACGTATCACGCCGTAATTTGGACCGTGTCCTCTATTTTGCCCAATATGTTATCACCCAGGTTGATGACGAGGCGCGGCAGCGTGCGCTGATCCGGCTGGATGAGGAACTGCAGGAAGCTGAATTAGGACTGGAAGTCGAAATCCAGGAGCAGGTAGAACAAGCCACCGGTGAAGCCACTGGACGGCTCGCTGAACTCGAAGCGGCTATCGCCGCCCTGAATGCCTCCTTTGATGATCGCTTGGCTGCTGCTACCGATGAGGTGGTGCGTGAAGCCAAAGCTGTTGAGCAGCGAATGGAGAATCTCCAGGGTTCTGCGGCCTCTTCTGACATCAAAATCGGCGATATCACCATTGTGCCTAAGGGCGAGGTTGTTGGCCGTGAGCACACCGTTGTCGTGCAGGAAGTTACCACTGAGCGGTTGACTCAGGTTCAGAAAGAGAGTGAAGAGGAGCATCAGAAGCAGATCGCTTCCATGCAGAAAGAGGCAGAAGAACTGCGCGTCACCGCCGATAAGGTGGCCATGGATCTGCGTGACCAGATTGGACAAAAACTGGTTTTGATGCGTCAGCAGGCTCAGGCAAATCGGGCACAGCTCGAAAGCTTGACCCAAATGATGTTCCTCAACGAAACCGAATATCGTGACTTGAAAAGCAAGTTTGGAAACGTCTTCCGCACCGGCATGGGCGCAGAGGCGCTCCATGAAATCCTCAAACGGATGGATCTGGACAAGCTGGCTCAAGAATTGTGGCGTGAAGTTCGCACCACCCGTTCAAAACAAGCCGCCAAGCGGGCCACTAAGCGGCTGCAGGTCGTGGAAGCGCTGCGGCAGAGCGGCAATCGTCCCGAGTGGATGATTCTCACGGTCTTGCCGGTAATCCCGCCAGATCTGCGGCCGATGGTGCAGTTAGATGGCGGCCGCTTTGCGACCTCCGACCTGAACGATCTATACCGTCGGGTGATCAACCGCAACAATCGTTTGCGCCGGCTGCTGGACCTGGGCGCCCCTGAAGTTATCGTACGCAACGAAAAGCGTATGCTCCAGGAAGCTGTCGATAGTTTGATCGACAACAGCCAGCGCGGCAAGGCATTGAGCCGCCGCGGCCGTCGTGAATTGAAATCTCTTTCGGACATGCTGAAAGGCAAGAAGGGCCGTTTCCGCCGCAACCTGCTGGGTAAGCGTGTGGACTACTCCGGCCGTTCTGTCATCGTTGTTGGCCCTAAACTCAAGCTGGGTGAATGTGGTCTGCCCAAGACGATGGCTTTAGAGCTGTTCCGCCCATTTGTGATCAGCAAGTTGGTTGAATACGGCTACGCCAGCAATGTAAAAGGTGCCCGCCGATTCATCGAGCGGCAGCCGCCGGAAGTGTGGGAAGTGGTTGAAGAGGTGATCCAGGGTCGCCCCATCATGCTCAATCGCGCGCCTACCTTGCATCGCCTGGGTATTCAAGCGTTCCTGCCCAAGATTGTGGAGGGTAAAGCTATCCAGCTTCATCCCCTGGTCTGTGCCGCGTTCAACGCTGACTTCGACGGCGACCAGATGGCTGTCCACGTGCCCTTGTCAGACAAGGCCGTGAAAGAAGCCATGTCGCTGATGTTGGCTTCCCGCAACCTGTTGAAGCCTGCCGACGGCCAGCCCATCGTTGGCCCGTCGAAGGACATGGTGCTCGGCGTCTACTACTTGACCCTGATGCGTGATGGCCTTCGTGGTGAGGGGCGTGTCTTCAGCAGTATGGAAGAAGTCGAAATGGCCTATGAATTAGGCTACGTCGATATTCACGCTAAAATCAAACTTTATACCGAGACTTTCTTCAAAGAGGATGGCAACTGGTACGCTGATCGCAAAGCGAGAAAGCGTATCTTGGAGACATCCCCCGGACGTGTTCTCTTCAACCTGGCTCTGCCTAGCGGTGTTCGTTTCGTGAATCGCGAATTGGACAAGGGTGGTGTTAACTCTCTGATCAATCGTGTTTATCGCCATCTTGGCGATGAAGCCACAGTTGAGCTGGTAGACCGGGTTAAAGATATCGGTTTCAAGTACGCTACCGTTTCCGGGACGACCATCGCCGTTGCTGACCTGACAATTCCGGAAGCTCGCGAGGGTATTCTCAGGGATGCTCGCCAAAGCGTCGACGAGATTGACCGGCAGTATCGCCGCGGTCTGTTGACTGAAGACGAGCAATACCAACGGACCATCGAGCAGTGGAACAACGCCAAGGATTTGGTCGAGAAAGCTGTTCGTGACGCCCTAGATCCGGCGGGCCCCATCGCTTTGATGGCCTTGTCCGGTGCTGGTAAGGGTGGCTTCGGCCCCATTACCCAGTTGGCTGGCATGCGCGGTTTGATGGCTGACCCAAGTGGTCGCATCATCGTAGTGCCCATTCAGTCCAACTTCCGACAGGGCTTGGATACCTTGGAATACTTCATTTCCACCCACGGTGCTCGTAAAGGTTTGGCTGATACTGCGCTGCGTACCGCTGATGCCGGTTACTTGACCCGTCGGCTGGTGGATATCGCCCAAGATATCATCATCATGTCTGAAGATTGCGGTACCCGCAAAGGTATCTGGATTCGACGTGATGAGAACTTCGGCAAGCAGACATTGGCTGAGCGCCTTTACGGCCGCTACGCCGCCGCGCCTATCGCGGATCCCGAAACTGGCGAAATTATCGTCAGTGAAGGGCAGATGCTTGACGACGAGCTGGCTGAGGCTGTTGACAAAACCAATATCGAAGAGGTCTATGTCTACTCACCGATGACCTGCGAGATGCCCCGCGGTATCTGCGCCAAATGCTATGGCATTGACTTGGCCCGCGGCAGGAAGGTTGAGATGGGTACCGCTGTCGGTATCGTCGCCGCCCAATCCATTGGTGAGCCAGGTACACAGCTGACCCTGCGTACATTCCACACGGGTGGTACCGCTTCCTCGGCTGGTGACATCACCCAGGGTTTGCCTCGTGTTGAGGAGCTCTTTGAAGCACGCCAGCGCCCCAAGGGTGAGGCCGTTCTGACTGAGATCGGCGGTCACGCCGAGATTCGGGTGGTGGACAATGTCCGCCACGTCTTTGTCACCGAAAGCAAACTGGTCGACGATGTCTATGAGATTCCGGAAGGCTGGGAGATCAAGGCCAAAGACGGTGAAGCTATCGAGCAGGGCGCGATCTTGGCCGAGAAAGATGAGGAAGTTATCGTATCGCGCTACTCCGGTCGCGTTGGATTGGATGACAACGGCCTGCGCGTTGTCTGGGAAAGCCGGGACGAGCGTGATTACGTCATTCCTGCCGGCACCAGACTTCTCATCGCTGATGGTCAGACTGTCCAGCCTGGCGAGCAGTTGACTGAGGGTTCCAGCAATCCCCACCGAATTCTGGAGATCTTGGGTGCCAACGCGGTAACCCACTACTTGCTGCGTGAAATGCAGGCCGTTTACCGTCCGCAGGGACAGAACATCCATGATAAGCACTTTGAAGCTATCATCCGCAAGATGCTCAGCAAGGTAGTGCTCACAGCGTCTGGTGATACCGAAATGCTCCCCGGCGAATTGGTTGAAGCGGCCACATTCCACGAGAGGAATGAAGAAATCGTGGCCGAAGGCGGCCAGCCGGCTCAGGCCGAGCAGGTGCTCTTGGGTATTACCAAAGCAGCGCTCAACACAGACAGCTTCCTGTCAGCAAGCTCCTTCCAGCACACCATCAAGGTTTTGGCTGGGGCGGCAATTGCAGGCAAAGAAGATGCCTTGTATGGTCTGAAAGAGAACGTGATTATCGGTAAACTGATCCCTGCAGGTACTGGCTTCTGGCAAAGAGATCCGCGGATCAAAGCAGAACTCGATCTCGTCGAAGATGAAAGCGATGAGCAGATCGCGGCTGACCTGAAGGGAACCGCGCTGATCGATGACAGTACCGATGACAAGATCTTGGCTGCTATCGCGGCCGCTGCCGCCGATGCGTCACGCTCCAATTACCTTCCTGAAACCGAGGCTCAACCTGATTCTGAGTAATCCGTCAGGCTGATACGTTTCATTTTGAAATAGAAAAGGGCGACATGGAAACATGTCGCCCTTTTTTTGTAGAGAAGCGGGGGCTAGGGCTACGAATTGCGCCGGAGAAGCATGTCAGCCAATTGTCGCAGTGCTTCGCCGGCCTCGCCCGTGGGCTGGGCGGCCTCCAAATGGCTTAAAGCGCTTTCGGAATATGCTAGCGCGGCCTCAGATGCGTAGGTTTTGGCGCCGCAGCTGTCCAGGATCGCCACGACCTGCCTTACGAAATCTTCGGAATTTTCAGGAAGGGCGTAGAGCTTTCGCAGTGACTCGCTCTTCTCCAAGCCGTACAGGATCGGCAGTGTCTTCTTCCTGGTAGTGACATCGGTCGCCGCTGACTTCCCGGTTACCGACTCATCCCCCCAGATGCCCAGAATGTCATCTTGTACCTGGAAAGCCAATCCCAGTTGAAGGCCGAATGCAGCGAAGTGCGCCGTTTTGTGGGCATCCGCGCCGCCAATCAATGCGCCTAACTCGGCACACAACGAGAGCAGGATCGCCGTCTTGCCGGTGATCATCGCCAGATAATCATCGACGCTGACCTGCTGCCTTGTCTCAAAGCTCATATCGGCGTGCTGTCCTTGGGTCAAATGTACGCAGGTCTCATCGAATCGCCGCAAGGCGCTTACTACGGTGGCTGCCTCCACTTGGCGTTCAATCAGCCGGTTCATCGCCAGATGGGCGATGGCAAACATGGAGTCGCCGCTGTTGATTGCCTGCTCAATCCCCCAAATCTTCCACAACGTAGTTCTTCCCCGTCGGGTATCGCTGGCATCTTCGATGTCGTCATGGATCAGCGAGAAATTGTGCAGCAGCTCGATGGCCGCTGCCGCCGGAAGCGCTTGCTGCCACCTTCCCCCTGAAGCGGTGCAGCACAAGAGGCACAGCAGAGGGCGGATCTGTTTACCGCTGCTGACCTGGAATGGCTGCAGACGCTCGTCCACCCAGCCCATGTGGTAATGCATCATCCCGTAAAACGTATCGGGAGACCCCGGACCCGCGTTTAGGACGCTGCGTAATTCTTGCTCAAGCGCCCCCAGGTACTGTTCTGAAGCATTCTTCAATTCTTTGCTCATGCGCGATCTCCACTGGTTATCCTAAGGCAGCCTATTTCTGTCTGATTAGCGGGGTCTGAGCCAGTTCGGCGAGGTTGGCCGCGCCGGTGCAGAACATCGCGACTTGAAGTTCACGGCTGATGCGATCGCTCAGCTCCAAAACTCCTTCCACGCCGCCGCTGTCGGCCGCTCGCAAGAAATCGCCGGCGAGGCCCGCGGCTTTGGCGCCAAGGGCGATGCATTTGGCCACGTCAATACCATTACGAATGCCGCCGCTGGCAATCAGCGGCATCTCCGGAGCCGCTTGGCGGCACTGCCGAAGGCTTTCGGCGGTGGGGATCCCCCAATCAATAAAAGCGCCGGCGACCTGGGCGTGAAGGGCGGTAGGGGCCCGATACATTTCCACCTGGCTCCAGGAAGTGCCTCCGGCGCCGGCCACATCG
>JAHEEY010000525.1 GCA_024640485.1 Chloroflexota bacterium
AGGCCATGCCTTTGTCACTCCACAAGACAGCCCGTGAGGAAAGTGAGGGAACAAGCCCGTCACTGAAATTCTGATACTTACCAAATTCAAGAGGCTGGGGAAGGTCGAGCTGAAACAGGGAGTCAGATTCATTCCTGCCGTAAATCACCGTTGGGGTGATGGACTCCTGATATTCGACAATGCCGATGTACTGCTGTGCCAATGGGGTGGCGTGATGGTAGTACAAGAAATCCTGACTGGTCAAGAAAAGCCGACCACCTTGATCGAGGTAATTCTTTAATAGCCGGTTTTCATCATCTGTTATGGGCTTGAACCAGTCATAGGCGGTGAACCACAGAACCATGTCATACGCGTTCAGCAGATCAGAAGACGGGCTGCCGCGCATGTTCTGGTCCCAGCCGATCTCCCAGTAGTCATATGGGATCCCTAATCCTTCAAGCGCCTGCTGATAGAGAAGTTCTTGGTTGTACCAGCGGTCATCATCGACAAGCAAAATGCTTCCCGGCAGCTTGTGTTTCAGGTTAAGATCGGTGTATACGGCAGGGCTGTTGCTGGATTTCGCGGTAATTGTGGTGAGATGGGAGGCATCCTTGGGCGCGTTATCAGGGACGGTGATGTGAAGCACAGTTTGTCCTTGCTGGCAGGGTCCCAGCGTAACCGAGCTGGTCACAATTTCGCTGGCCCAGCTTTCACTGAGCAGTTCCAGCTGAAGGGTGTCAGTGAGCGTCTCGCTCAGGTTCCTGACTGTGACTGTGTAGGTCAGGTCGCTGCCGGCGACTGCGAAGTCATTTATCTCCTCCGGGGTCCAGAGGATGCCGGCGCTGCGACGTGGGGTCTGGAGCTGCGCCATGGATGCGTTCAGAATCGCTGTGCGATCCTCAGCCTGGGTCACACCTTCCAGGCCGAATCCCAGATAGACCATCCGGAAAGGTTCACACAAAGAGGCTTGGAGCGCCACACCTTGGCCATCTTCGCCGGCAAAAAGCTCTGTGGTCAATGAACCGGGCCGAGGCCTGGAGATATCCACGTCAACTTGATTGGAGGCGCTGGTACCGTTGTTGAGCGTGAAATCGATCCCCTCAAACAGAGTGTGAGGAGTGCCGCTGAAGCGCTGGGCCGCCGAGGTGCTTCCCTGAAACTGAGCCTGGAGTGAGCGATACCACCACCACTGCGTGTCAAAGCCATAACCGTCAAATCTGCCGATATGCTGCCCGGAGATCAGCAGATTGCCGCCAGATCCCAGGTATCCGGTGATGATGTCATTGGCGCCAATCAGGCCGGGGGAGTCCAGCGGCGAAGACCAGATAACTACATCGTAGGCAGCCAAATCTTCATCGGCGGGCGCGCCAAAGTATGGATCCCTGACTGTCCATTGGTCATGATTGAAATCTAGGGCTGTTAGGGCTTGCTGGTATAGATGGACTGCCGAGCCGTTGTACCACTTACCGCTGTCCACCAGCATAATCGTTGGCGCAGGCGTCAAAGTGAAATGCTCAGTAACCGTGTTGCCGGCAGTGACCTCAATCGAGCGCTGTTCTAGTCGATAGCCATTGGTACGAATCGCTATTTGGTAGTGCCCTTGGGGGAGCGCCAGCTCATAACCGCCGTCAGAACCGCTGGTTGTGGTGATCGGCGTTCCAGAGACTTCGATGATCGTTTGCAGCGGTTCTTCCGTAATTGACTCCATCACGAGGCCTTGAACTGTTCCCGAAGGCATAGCACTTAATTCGAAGTCATGGCGCGAGCTCTGACCGCGGGTAACGAGAATCCCGTCCGTTTGAACCGGTAGATAGCCAAAAGCGTTGATGGACAGCCCAAAAACACCCTGGCCGACATCGATCTGATAACGTCCCAAGCGGTCGGACGCATAGGTCAAGACAGCGCCGTTCCAGCTGTTTAGCTGAATTGGTGTGTTGGCCAGCGGCGCTCCTTCATAAGTGATCTGGCCAAACAGCAGGCCTGTTTCAATCTGCGGCGTGACGGCAGCCAGGGCATCCAGCAGTCCCCAGCCGCTATTGGGATTCGGGTGCAGCGCTCCGATTGGCGCCGCTGAGTCCGCCAGGATCTGCTTGATTTCCGATGCGCGTAGGGTGGCGTCGGCCGACTTCAGCAAGGCAATGGCGCCGGTAACATGGGGCGCGGACATGGAAGTACCGGTGCCATAACCACGCCGATTGCCTGGAATGGCAGAAAGCACCTCGATGCCAGGGGCCACCAACCATGGCTTGAGATCCGCGGCTTGAACCGATGGCCCCCTAGATGAAAACCAGGCAACATCATCAATTTCCCCGCTGGCTCCAACAGCGAGGGTGCCGGGATTACTGCCCGGAGATTCGATGCTCTGCGGGAAGGGACCGCTGTTGCCGGCGGCAAATACCGGGATGATCCCGGCAGCGCTCAAGGCTTCGATATCGTCGACAAAAGAAGTATCAGCCGGGTTCCCTCCCCATGAGCAGTTGACCACATCTGGCGCCATTGCCGGATCGCCGCCAGGGGCCATCAACCATTGGAAGCCGGCATGGACTTCGCTTTCGTAGATATACCCATCCGGGGTTGCAATGTTGACCGCAATCCACTTTGCGCCAGGAGCTACGCCGATACCGTTTTGGCCGACGGCGGTGCCGGCGACATGTGTGCCGTGTCCAAGCAGGTCATATGGCTCCGTTTGCGTCACGGTGCTGGTGTCGTACCAGCTGGTGAAATGGTTGGCGTTGCCGTTGCCTAGATTGCCGCGGTAGTTGGGAAAGAGATCGGGGTGGCGCCAATCGACGCCAGTATCCATGATGGCGACTGTCGCCCCCCTGCCGTCAATCCCCAAAGCGTTCCAGACGTAGTGAGCCTTAACGCGCTCAACTCCCCAGCTCAGTGGTGCGGTTGGTGCAGCGATCTGCTCAGTGATCCAGCTCATCTCCAAGGTGCTGGTAATCGGTTCCGCTAGAGGAAACCGGGAGTCAAGTCGAATTCCGGCAACATCGGGATGCTTTTGGAGCTGAAGAATGGCGTCGGCAGTGCCGGTAGCGGCGATTTGGTTGACAATCCAAAATGGACGGACATTGTCTACTTGATTTTCTTTTTGTAGGAATGCGAGCCGTTCAAGGAGAGGATATTGGTCTTTCTGTGCTATCTGGCGGAGTTCTCGCACCAATTCATCTCTACTTCCTTCCTGCAACGCAGTTGCACGATCTGCTTCAGATTGAGGATCAGCGCGGACGTCGAGGATAAACCTGATTTGTTCATCGTCGGCACTTTGCTCAACTGCCGCCTTCAGTTGGTCTGCTAGCATCGATTCGGTCGAGGAGGGGAGTGATTTGGTGCCCCAGCTGTCTGTTGGGGAGT
>JAHEEY010000526.1 GCA_024640485.1 Chloroflexota bacterium
TGGCGCACAATGGCAAACCCCATAAAGAGGGCCGCCGCGCCATACAGCTTGTTGATCCCAGAGCCAGCTTCCGCGGTGTCCAGAAAGACCCGAACGATCTGTGGGTTGATTAGCTGCAGCCCCAGGCTGCCCAAGATAAGCAGTGCTAGCACCGTAACCCGGCTGCGTTGGGGCTTCAAATAGGCTGCCAGTAAGGAGCCATACTGCCTCAGCGGCAGCTTTATTTTCTTTTCCATGATCGAATCGCCGTTTCAGCAGCTGCAACAACAGGTTGATCGCGGCTGCGGGCTAGATGACGGCACAGTTGGCCCGCCATTCAAAATGACCTGTGGACGCCTTGACATGACTGCTGCGCGGATGCGCTAGGGAAGGCAAAAAAAGGGCCACAGGGTGCAAACTCCTGTGACCGGGGATAGGGAATCAGTTATTTCGCGGGGCGAAAAACTGAACTCAGCGGCCGGCTCCAGGGGTAACATCACAATCTACTGCCATTTGGGCATGTTTTGCTAGGTTTGTCATCGTGAAGTACCTCCTTGAAAGATTTCGGGACTAAGGCAGTCTAGCATAGGATTCACGGGCAAGTCAAGGAAATGCGCTTCGCACAGTGCCGCCCTATTTTAAGGGGCTTTCATAGGCGATGTCGCGCGCGCCCAAAAACTGGGCTAGCCCTTCAACTGCAGACCGCAATCCATTGATTAGCTCAGCGGTCATGGTAGTCGAAGGCTCCCAGTGCACCGCATTTATCAGCAGCAGCTTCTTCTTGCGATCCAGCTTGGGATCCAGCCGGCCCACCAACCGATCGCCATGCAGGATCGGCATCACGTAGTAGCCGTACTGCCGTTTAGCTTTAGGCACATAAATCTCGCTGCGATAGCTGAAGTCAAACAGCTGCTCGGCCCTGGTGCGATCACAATGAAGATTGTCGAAGGGAGAGAGCAGCGTCGTCCGCGGCTGCCAACTCCCCCCTTGAAGCTGATCCAACAGGGGGATATCTTCCGCGTGGATATACCATTCCCCCGGCCATGTCTGGCCACTTTCAGACAACTGGACCGGCATTATCAGCTGTTCTTGCAGCAGCCGCCGCAGAGTTCCCTCCAGGCCGTCGTACCGGCCGCGGATAAAATGGTTGGTGATCTGCCCGGCAGTACCAATCCCTAGCGAACGCAGCGCCCGTTGGGCGGCATGATAGGTGACTTCTGCCGGTGTCCAAGCCTCATGGTCATTCCACTGGGGAAGATGATCCACCGCCAACCCCCACTGCTTCCTGAGGCCAAAACCTGCCCCCTGCCGGTTGGTGACCATGATCTCCCCCCGCTCCCATAGGAACGTCAGCATCATCGGCAAATTACGGCTGTGGGTCCATCCGGTTGACTCCCAGTCAACCACCTCGCCCTGGAAATCAAGCTGATCGATATACAACGGCCCTCTATGCTCCATCTCGTCCAGGACATACTGCCGCAGCGACTGGTTCGCCTTGAACCAATCCTGAACTCTCTTCTGCCAACGCCCCTCTCCACTGGCGAAATGCACCATCCGAGGCTGGTATAAGGGAAAATCGTCGGTCAGTACGATCGAAGCGGCATGGGCCCAATACTCGAACAGCATCTTGTCACGCCACAGAAGTGCCTCCAAGGTGGCCAGTTCATAGCCGCCCAGCCGGCTCCAGAGCACCAAAAGCGGATTGCGGGCGACCACATTGATTGGGTCCAGCTGCACGCAGCCCAGACTGCGCATCACCGAAAGCATGCCTTCTTTGCCGGCATCTGGTTGAGGGCCAGCCAGCCGCTGCTTATTGATCGCCAGGCGTCGAGCGGTGGTAGGGGTAATCTGAAGCATCACGAAATCCTGAATTTGTATCGAGGATGCAGGTTGTGCGTCGCCGGCAAACTACGGTGTAAGTTCAATGACCTGCCCCATGGGCTTCACATCATAGCCAGGCATCGCCGCCACTGCCGATTGAAAACGTTGATCATGCAGCATCTGCAGCAGCGGCTGCAGCAGCGGCGTCTGGTACTGGACTTTGGGAATAACCAAATCGTATCGCTCAAAAGCCAACGGCACGAAATCCAGTTCCAAAGCCCTGGCAGCCGCCCGGATACCCAGGCCAGCATCGGCCACCCCGGAAGCGACCGCTGCCGCCACCGCCAGATGGGTATACTCCTCGCGCTGATAGCCGCGGATCTGGTCGGGTGTTATCCCCCGTTTGTTCAGTTCAAAGTCAAGAAGGACCCGGGTGCCGGCGCCTCGCTGCCGGTTGACGATCTGCAGCTCAGGATTGGCAGCATCACCCCAAGAAGTCATCCGTTTAGGGTTGCCGCGAGGGACTATCCAGCCCTGTTCACGGCCCACCAGCGTCACCAGGATCACCGCTGCGCCCGGCAGATAGCGGCGCACGTAGCTCTCGTTGTAAATCCCGCTCTCGGAATCCAGCAGATGAGAGCCAGCCAGATGAGCTTCGCCCCGCCGCAGGGCTACTAAGCCGCCCAGGCTGCCCACGTTTGCCGACATCAGCCGCACCCCACCCTCTTCCTCCGCCAGGAATTGGGCCAGCAGATCCAGGGTCAAATCATGGCTGCCGATCGCCACAATGCTTTTTTCAATCTCATTCGGCTGCCGGTACAGATGCACCGTCACCGGCGAACCGGCGTCGGTTCCTTCACTAAACCGGGGGATGCGGACAATGCCGTCGGCACGGACCAATGAGGTGATCACCCCAGCGCCACGGCTGATGGGCGTGGCCATGACCTGTTCACCCACTTTGCCCACAGCGACCCGCACAAAATCATCATCGCCGGTATGGGAGACCAGCTTCCGGGTCAACGTCGCCGCCATGGTGGGCGGCTGGTAAGCCGGCTGTCCTTGCCAGCGAGCCAATAGCGGCTCCAAAAAGATCTCGCCGGTAAGCGCGGCGCTGACCGGGTAACCTGGCACGCCTATGACCGGCACCGAGGTGCGGCTGGCTTCAGCCGTTTTAGAATCCGAGGCACGATTCAGCATCCCCAAAATCACCGGATGGCCGGGCCGGACAGCGACACCATGCACCAGCAGCTGGCCCAGTGACTGCACCACATGGGCAGTGTAATCCTCGCTGCCGGCGGAAGAGCCGGCATTTACCAGCACCAGGTCATGGCTCTGGGCCGCCGCCGACACCGCCGCTATGATATTTTCCAGCTTGTCAGGCACAATAGGCCAGCGGGTAGGGGCGCCTCCCCAGCTCTCTACCTGGGCCGCCAGAACGATGCTGTTGTATTCAATGATCTGGCCTTTCTGAGGGGCGCTGCCCGCCCCGGCTGACTCCACCGAGATCAGTTCAGAACCGGTAGGAATGACCGCCA
>JAHEEY010000527.1 GCA_024640485.1 Chloroflexota bacterium
TGTACCAGCAGTCTATACTGCTATACGAAGTATTGAATCAAATCCACCTGGCTAACGAGCCCCGTGCCGGACTGCTGCGGCTGCACATTAGAAATGGCTCCCATGAAAAAGCGGGGCAGGCGGCAGAAACGATGCTCGCCTACCTGGATGCCGACACCCTGGCCGGCACCTTCGCCCCTTTCACTGTCTATCTGTCTCTGATTGAAGGGCTTCACGCTCTGGGCGACCCTCGTGCTCGGAATGTCTTGGAGCACGCTTTCCAGCAGTTGGAGAGCATCGCCGGACTCATCGCCGACCTGGAGATGCGCCGCTCGTTCCTAAACGAAGTCCCCGCACACCGCCAGATCACGGCGCTTCATGCCGCCAACTCGCAGCAACCATTGGCATTCCAGCGGAAATGAAATGGGGCACGCAGCCGGCTGATTTCAGCCTGACCGCGTGCCCCGACCAGGTAAATGGATACCGGTGGATGCCCGGCTGTCTACGCTTCTTTGAACGCCACGAAACGGCCCCAGCAAGATGCCAGCTCCATCCCCTTCTGCACGAAGCAGCCCAGGAAGTAGCGTCCACTCTCGGCATTGGCGATTTCGCCGCCCAGGTTTTCCGCGTGGACCACACCCTTGGGGAACAGGTTCAAGTGCATATCCTGGTAATACTTGTCCAGAGGATAGACTTCGTCCCAATCCTTACCGTACTGGGCGGTCAGTTTGCGGTTGGCTTCTTCGAATGTCTTGGGGTGGAAGACCCGCTGGATGGTATTCATGGGATGCTCCATAGCCACACAGTCAATGCCCAACCATTTGATCTTCTTCTCCAGGCACCAATCGGCAAAATCGGGCGATGGGCCAGGATGCTTGATCATGTAGCGGAATTCGTCGGAGTCGGGGCTGTTCCAGCCGTACTTATAGTAGCCGGTCTTGATGATCAAGATATCCCCTTCCTGAACATCCACCACGCTCTCGATCATCGCCGGGGTATAGACGCTGGAATCGGAGACAAACTCAGAGATGTCGGCCACCACGCCAGGGCCGAACCAATAGTCCAGCGGCGTCTCGCCGATGGTACGTCCGCCGCCGTGGAAATGCTTTTCGCCGTCCATATGGCTGGCCAGATGGAAACTGGCTTTACAGTGGGCGTTGTTGCGGCCCATGCCGAAGTATTGGCCGCCGACCCGCTTGGTATACTCTATTCTCAGGGGGATGTAGTTGGCCCACTGGGGCGTCTGCACGCTGAACGGCAGGGTCATGTCCATCATCACCGCGCCGCGCATGAAGTCGAAGAACTCCGCTTCGCTGACCCCATCGGGGGCCTGCAGCGCCACCGCCCGGCTCCAGGCCGACTCCACTTCCATGAAGGGAACGGCGCCCATCATCACCCAGGCACGCTGGTTGGACAGCTCTTTGATTTGACCGCCCAGAGACTCTGCCAGCAGCATCCCGGACTTGGGCATCTTCAGATGGGTCAGTTCGTAGTACCAGTCCTGGGGGTACATCTCGTCCCAGCTCTTGCCGTGGGTTTTCTTCAGCTTCGCTTCAGCCTTTTCGAACTCGCGGGTGTGCATGTAGCGTAAGTTGGTGTTCATGGGATGTTCGGCGCTGCCGCAGTCCACCGCCACCATCTTGAGCTTCATCTCCATGGCCCAGTCGAAGAACTCCGGCGATGGGCCAGGATGGCGCAGGTAGAAGCCGAATTCCTTGCTCTCAATACCGCCCTGGGCTTTATCGTTGTAGACATCCGGCTGGTCCCAGCCGAACTTGTGGTAGCCGGTGTTGATCACCAGGATGTCGCCTTCCTTGACGTCGACCCGCTCGGTGATCATTTCCGGAGTGTAGATGCTGTAGTCGGAGACGGCATCGGAAATGTCGACGATGACCGCTTCACCGGCCAACCGGTCAAATCCCAGGTCGGCGATCGCTTCGGCGCCGGAGTGGAAAGCGCGCGGGCCGACCAGGTGAGTGCCGTCGTTGTTGCTCCACTCGATCAGCTGACCGTTGGCCCCCTGCCCGCCGCCGTAGGCGCCGGTTACCCGCTTGAAGAAGTGCACCTGCAGCGCTTTTTCGCCAGGGTACGGCGGGGTGAAGATGCTCAAACCCTGGGTCAGGTCAAACCATTTGGCGTCTGCCAGCTTTTTGATGAATTGTTCTCGGTTCATTTTTCCTCCATTGATCCCTTGGAAGGCAGCCCGAGATGCGTCCCAGGCTGCCGGTTCAAAACTGTATGGGCGGCCCGACTAGACCAGGCCGTATTTTTGGGCGTAGGTGACGATCGCTTCCTCAAAGACCGACATGGGCGGCCTTACCAGGCCGGCACCTACCTGCCCCACACCCGCGTCCCGATGGGCGATGCCGGTGTTGATCCGGGGGGTGATGCCTAATTCTACCACTTTGCGAATGTCTACACCGACCGGCGTCCCCCGGAAGTCCAGGGACGGGATGGTGAAAGCGGTGTGCTCAGCGGTGGTGATCTCGTACATCTCCAGGGTAGCGTTGATCGCATCCTGGGGCGAGCCGCTGATAAAGGTGACGATAGCTGGCGCTGCCGCCATAGCGAAGGCGCCGATGCCGGCGGTTTCGGTGATGGTACTGTCGCCGATGTCGCCGCTGGCGTCATCCGCCGTGAATCCGGGGAAGTAGAGCCCAACCGGGGTGCCTACTGGGCCGGTGAACCATTGGTCGCCCAGGCCGCTGACCCGGATGCCCAGATCGGTGCCGTTGCGGGCCATGACGGTCATGACGGTGCTGCCTTCCACGCCGTGGCCGGCGTCGGCCATCGCTTTGCACGCCGCCATCACCGGGTTCAGCACGCTCAAGGCGTTGTCACCCAGGAATTTCAGGATTCTAGCCTCTTCTTCCTTGTCATCGACGATCTTGGCGATCATCGGCGCCAGGCGAACGGTGTAAATAATCGAAGCCGCTTTGTTGCGGTTGTGCCCTTCGTCGCCCATATGGAGCGCTTCAGCCAACAACGCCCGGATGTCGATGCCGTCTTCGCTGCTGGACAGCGCCTCGGCCAATACTGGCCCCATGACATCATTCATCCAGCGCAGCTTGGCGATCACCTCTTCGCTGTAGGCGCCGTAACGCAGCACTTTGCCGTACCCTTCGTTGAGGTTGGAGTACGCTTTGTTGCCGTGGGTCACATTTTCCAGCTCGTACACCTTCATCGAAGCGGTGGTGACGCCAGCCATGGGGCCGACGGAATCATGCTCGTGGCATGGTTCCAAATCGATCTCGCCCGCCGCGACCATGCCGATCGCTTCTTTCTCGTTCTTAGCCAGTCCCTCAAAGATGAGGCCGCCGATGATGGCGCCGCGCATAGGGCCGG
>JAHEEY010000528.1 GCA_024640485.1 Chloroflexota bacterium
ACAAACTGTACCCCCAGGCGGTCCCCAACGCTTACGCCATCGAAAAGCGGGGCACCTCCCCCTGTCAGGACGCCTGCCCTGCCGGCCAGAAAGCCCAGGGCTATATCGCCCTGATCGCCGCCGGACGGTACGAAGACGCCCTGCGGACCATTAAGCTGGACAACCCGTTCCCGGCTATCTGCGGGCGGATCTGCAACCACCGCTGCGAAGACGCCTGCAACCGCGGGCTGGTGGACGAGCCGATCAACATCCGGGCGCTGAAACGATTTGTCACCGACCAGGTGTACGCTACCCCGCGCCAGCCGGTGGAACCAGCCAAACGGCTGCATGATAAGAAAGTAGCCATCATCGGCGCCGGCCCCTGCGGGCTGACCGCCGCTCAAGATCTGGTCCGCTCCGGCTTCGGCGTCTCGGTATTCGAGGCGATGCCGGTCGCTGGGGGCATGCTCCGACTGGGGGTGCCCGAATACCGGCTGCCGGCGGAGGTGATCGAGCGGGAAGTGCAGGATATCGTCGACCTGGGCGTGGATCTCCATTTGAACCACCGGGTCGACCATCTGGACGATTTATTTGAGGCCGGCTTCGATGCCGTGCTCATCTCTGCAGGGGCCCACGAAGGGATCCGGCTGCCCATCCCCGGCGCCAACCTGCCCGGAGTGCTGCTGAACACCCATTTTCTGCGAGATGTGCGGCTGAACAAATACGATAACGGCGACTCCCCCCTGGGCCAGCGGGTGCTGGTGCTGGGCGGCGGCAACGTGGCTATCGACTGCGCCCGGACGGCGGTGCGCATGGGCAAAGAGGTCCACATGGCCTGCCTGGAAAGCCGCGACCGGATGCCTTCCCACGATTGGGAAGTGCAGGCAGCCATCGATGAAGGGGTCATCCTGCACCCCAGCCTAACCTTTGATGAGATTCTGTCCGACGCTGCCGGCCATGTCGCCGGCGTGGCCACCCAATCGGTGGCCTCCTTCAGCTTCGGCCCTCAAGGGCAGCTGAACTTGAAGACGGTGCCCGACTCCAAGCAGATTATCCCCTGCGATACGGTGATCTTCTCGGTCGGGCAGCGGGCCGGTTTGGCCTTCATCCCCGAAGATACCGGCGTGGGGCTGACCAAGCGGCGCACCGTGGCAGTCAACCCCAACACCTTCGCCGCCACTCGCGAAGGGGTCTTCGCTGCCGGCGATACCATTTCGGGCACCTCCTTTGTGGTCGAAGCGGTGGCCAGCGGCCATCAAGCGGCCACCTCCATCGCCAACTACCTGCAGGGCAAATTCATGCAGCCGGCGCCGCGGCGGACCCTGCCGCCGGTGCGGATGACCCCGACTGAGATCAGCCAGCGGATCAACCGGGGCGAGATCAAAATCCAGCCCCGCTTCCAGCTGCCGGAGCTGAAGGTCAATGATCGGATCAGCTCCTTCACCGAAGTTGAGCTGGGGTATGACGAAGCATCGGCCCGGGCGGAAGCGTCCCGCTGCCTTTCCTGCGGCGTCTGCTCCGAATGTATGTCCTGCGTCTTCGCCTGCGGCAAGGACGCGATCAACCACTTTGACAGTACCCGCACCGAAGAGATCAATGTGGGGGCGATGATATTGGCCCCGGGCTACCAGGCGTACAACGCCCAGCTCTCGGAAGAATACGGCCTGGGCCGCTTCCCCAATGTGGTCACTTCGCTGCAGTACGAGCGGCTGCTCTCCGCCAGCGGCCCCACCAGCGGCCATGTGAAGCGCCCCTCTGACGGCGCCAGCCCCAAGCGGATCGCCTTCCTGCAGTGCGTGGGCAGCCGGGACCAGAGCCATGATTACTGCTCATCGGTCTGCTGCATGTACGCCGCCAAAGAAGCGATCATGACCATCGAGCATGCCAAGGCGGAGTCCCACGATGGCAGCAGTGATGTCCATGTGCAGGTGTTCTTCATGGATACCCGCTCCTACAGCAAGGGGTATGAAGAGTATTACCGCCGCGCCGAGCAGAAATACGGGGTGACCTACACCCGCTGCCGGCTGAGCCAGGTGCAGCAGGACCCCAACACCGGCAATCTGCGGGTGCGCTACGCCCAGCCCTATCTGGGGCAGAGCGGTTTGATTGAAGAAGAGTTCGACCTGGTGGTGCTCTCGGTAGGCATGGAGATCTCCGACTCGGTGAAGGAGCTGGGGGCCAAATTAGGGGTAGAGCTGGATGATTACGGTTTCTGCCACACCACTCTATTCGACCCGCTGCAGACCAGCCGTGAAGGGATATACGTCAGCGGCCCCTTCCGCGAGCCCAAGGACATCCCCGAGACGGTGATAGAAGCCAGCGGCGCCGCCGCGGCGGTAGCCAAACTGCTGGCCCCGGCCCGCTACACCCTGGCGGAAGTGCAGGAGTACCCGGCGGAACGGGATATCTCTCACGAAGAAGCCAAGATCGGGGTGTTCACCTGCCACTGCGGCAGCAACATCGGCGGCTACCTCGACGTGCCCAACGTCTCCGGCTACGCCAGCTCCCTGCCCCATGTGGCCCATTCCGAACACAATCTGTACACCTGCTCGCAGGACTCGGTGGCCCACATCATCGACCAGATCAAGACATTAGGGCTGAACCGGGTGATTGTGGCCTCCTGCACCCCCCGGACCCACGAGCCGCTGTTCCGCGACGCCATCCGGCAGGCGGGGCTGAACCCGTACCTATTCGAAATGGCCAACATCCGCAACCAATGCTCCTGGGTCCACTCAGACAATTGGGACGCCGCCACCAACAAGGCGAAGTCCTTGGTGCGCATGGCCGTAGGCCGGGCAGCCGGGCTGCAGGCGCTGCACACCTCCACGGTGCCGGTGAACAACGCCGCCCTGATCATCGGCGGCGGCGCCGCCGGCATGACCAGCGCCTTGACCCTGGCGGACCAGGGGTTCCCGGTCCATCTGGTTGAGCGTGAAAGGATATTGGGCGGCAACCTGCGCCAGCTGCGCTATTTCGTGCCGCCGGTCAACGGCGAGGCCAACAGCATGACCCCGCCAGAATATTTGGCCGACCTGATCGACAAAGTCAGGGCGCACCCCAACGTCCAGGTCCACCTGAACGCCGAACTGGTCAAGACCGGCGGCTTCAAAGGGAACTTCTCCTCCATTCTGATGCAGAACGGGGAAGAGGTGCGGGTGGGCCACGGGGCCACCATCATCGCCACCGGCGGCATGGAATACAAGGGGAATGAATACAGCTACGGGCAGGACCCCCGGATTTTGACCCAGATGGAGTTCGAAGAGAAGATGGCCACGCTGCCCTCGCGGCAGGCCGCCCCCGACTCGGTGGTGATGATCCAATGCGTCGGCC
>JAHEEY010000107.1 GCA_024640485.1 Chloroflexota bacterium
TGACGCGGTCCTGCAGGCGGTCCGCGGGGCAGCGGCACTGTTCATGGTCGCCGCCGTGGCCGATTTCCGGCCCGATCAGTTCTCGGACAAGAAGATTAAGAAAACCAACAACGGCTGGGGCCAGGCGATCGGCCTGGAAGTGACCCTGGATATTCTGGAAGCGGTCAAAGCGCAGCGGGCTGAGTGCGACTGCCCCCGAATCGCCCTGGGGTTCGCTGCCGAAACCCACAACGCCTTTGAATACGGACGGGAAAAACTGCTGCGCAAAGGGCTGAACTTCATCGCGGTCAACGACGTCACCGCCGAAGGGGTCGGCTTCGAAGGGGACACCAACCGGGTGCTGCTGCTGAGTTCGGCCGGGGTGGTGGAAGAAATTCCCCTGATGAGCAAGTTGGCCGTTGCCGAGAGGCTGGTCTACCACGTGGCCAAATCGCTTCAGTAGCGGCGGGCTCTGGGACTCTCTGCCCAACAATATAGTACCTTATAGTACCTTTGTTGTTGGACAAACAGGGCGAACTCTTCCATAATTATTTTGTCGCCCCTACGAGCTGTTGATTTCAAAGAGGAACTGACCATGAAAATCGTCACCGACTGCGCCGCAGATTTGACCGCCGAAGACAGAAGCCTTTACGGCCCGATGGAGGCACCGCTGTATATCGGATTCCCTGAAGGCGAGATCAACGCCGTGGATATCTCCGCTGATGAATTCTACCAACGTCTGAAAGCGATGGCGCCCCACGCTCCATCGACATCGCCGGCAACCGTCGAAGATATGGTGGCGCTGTATCGGCCCAGTGTAGAAGCGGGCGAATCGATCATCTCAGTACATCTCTCTTCCGCGTTGAGCAAGACCTACGCCGCCGCTGTGGAGGCCAAAGCGCAGTTTCCCGATGCCGACATCACTGTAATTGACACCAAATCGGTATCTGGAGGGCTGCGCTTCCAGGTGCTGGCCGCCGCCATGGCATCCCAGGCGGGGTGGTCCAGCGAGGCGATCCTGGATCGGGTTAGTCGGGTGCGTCAAAAGGCGGAAGTGGCCTTCACCGTGGAGACGCTGGAGTATTTGGCCAGGGGCGGGCGCATCGGCAGACTGCAGGCGATGGCAGGCTCGATCCTCAACATCAAGCCAGTCATCCGCATGGATACTGCCGACGGCCAGCTCAGTGATATCGGCAAAGCTCGTTCTCTGTGGGGCGCCATGACCAAGATGGTCGATTTCTTCTCAGAAGAGTACGGGACCCATATGCCCATGTGGGCCTATGTGCTTCACGGGGATGCGGAAGAAAAGGCGGAGGCCATGGCCGAAATCTTGTCATCCCGCATGAACATCACCAAACTGGACAAAGGGCGGATTTCGCCTGTTCTGGGCGTTCATGCCGGGCCGGGGATTGTCGGCGTCACCATGGTGCCGATGGCTTTGATGGAAGGGTACTAGCGGCACGCTCCCTGCCCCAAAAAACTGAACAGCTGAAACAACGTGAACAGCCTTTCCTGGCTCTGGGCTAGACGCCGACGACCTGGCTGCGTCTCTCCATCAGGGCCACGTTTCGCCACCTGCCGTCCATCTTTCCCACTCTCTCCCGCTGTCCAATGATCCGGAAACCAAACTTCTGATGCAGGGCGATGCTGGCCCGGTTCTCCGGGAAAATACCCGCCTGCAGTGTCCAGATGCCGGCAGCTTCCGAGGCGGGAATCAGCGCCGCCATGAGTTCCGCGCCGACCCCTTTTCCGCGGGCGCCTTGGGCGACATAGATGCTCACCTCGGCAACCCCTTGATAGACACAGCGCGAGGAGACGGGGGTCAGGGCGGCCCATCCCTGGACGGCATCCCCATCAACCGACAGCAGCCGGCAGGACCCCATATGAGCCTGATCCCAAACGGCCCATTCGGGGACATCTGTTTCAAAGGTGGCGTTTCCAGTGGCGATCCCCTGGCGGTAGATGGCGCTGACTTCGGACCAGTCCGACGGCGCTAGCGAACGTATGGTCATCATCTCCTCCAATTATCACAATCAACCCTGCTCCCGGAATGACCCGGGCAGCGGCGCGATGCGCATCGTGCCCAGAGGTTAGCTGTTACTGGATGAATTGCCAAGAATTAGTATACTTGGGCATCTCAACCAGTCACTATTGGAACACCGCATGGAACACAGGCAGCTGCTTCTAGATCTGCAGACCTCATTTGATGACCTCGAACTACGGCAGCTTTGCGCTTCCCTGCAGGTCCCCTACGAGGAGCTGCCCGGCTATGGCCGCGGGGAGAAAGTCCAAAGCTTGATCGCCGGATTGGAAGAGCAGGGCCGGCTGGACCAGCTGGGTGAAGCGGTGGTGGCTGTCAGGCCCCATTTGGCCCGATACTACCAGCGTGACGACTTGAATTGGCTCGACGAGATCGCTTCCACCATGGCGGTCTCCATCGGGGAACTGCCCACGTTGAAATGGGCCAGCAGCGCAGCGGCCCAGGACAGCAGCTCAGCGGACGAGGTCGATGCCAGGGAGCAGCTGCTGGGGCAGATGCCCACGATGCGCTGGAAGGACGACGGTGAGGGCAGCGGTGAAGGGCAAGCCCCCACTGGCCCTAACCCGTTCTTGACGGAGACCATCGTCAAAGAGCCAGAGATGTTTTTCGGCCGGGCAGAGGAGTTAGGCAGCCTGCTGGCGGGGGTCAAACGGCGCCAGAGCTGGGTGATCACCGGCCTGAAAGGGATTGGCAAGTCCACTTTGCTGTATCAATTTGCCCGCCACATATCGTCGCCGGCTGATGAGAAGCTGCTTTCTGCCTACATTGATCTCTCCGATCCCGCCCTGGACAGCCCGGCAGCGGTACACAATGCCGCTCTGAAACAGTGGTACGGGGCACTGATTGACGCCCCGGCGCCAGAAGCGGCGGACGCCGCCGACTTCGCCCGGCAGATCCGCACCCTCCATACGGCCGAATTTAAGGTAATCCTCTGCCTGGAGGCACCCCAGAAACTGCTCAATCCTGGGAAGTTCGGGAAGGCATTTCTGGGGCAGCTGGGGGGGATGATCCAGGAAGGCAAGCTGATCCTGGCAGCCGCCGCGGACCCAGCGGCAGCGGACAGTTTCAACCGCGATCCGGCCGGCGCAGAATTCATTTCCCTTCTGAAGCCGCTGCCGCTGGGCCTGTTGGATGCAGCTGCCGCTGAGTCGCTGTTGGTCGCCCCAACCGCCAGCCGTGGGGTGCTGCTTTCGGCGCAAGCGGCTGCCGACGGGCTGCGCTACTGCGGGCGGCACCCCCAATTTCTGCAGTTGATGGGCTGCGTGCTGTTCGATAACATCACCCAGGGCACCTACAACAGGGCCAGATGCCAGCGTTCGTTTCAGCTGATGGCGGCTGTCTACTGGGAGGAGCTGTGGCAGCAGTTGAGCCCGCCGCAGCGCCAGAGTTTGCTCTCGCCGATCAGCCGGAATGCGCCGCTGGTGTTGGCCCGCCATTATCCGGCGCTGGCCGAACTGGGGCTGCTGGTGGCTGAGGGACAGAATTTTAAACGGTTCAGCCGCGGATTCGATCTGTGGATTGGCGAAAGGAGCGGCTGAGCCCACCTGCCAGGGCAGGCGCATACAGGTATCAGTGTGCGCGTCTGATTCGGATTAGATTGGAGGAGAATTGATGGACCGGCTATTCGTCATCATCGGCTCAGCGCTGATGTTCCTGGGTGTAGGCGCTGGCGCCTTCGGAGCCCACGGGCTCAGCAGCTATTTCGAGCGGTTTCCGAACTTGAGCGGTACCTACCAGACCGCGGTGCAGTACCAGATGATCCATGCCCTGGGTATCTTTATCGCTGCCTGGATCTCCCAGCGGTGGCCGGGATCGCTGCCTGGCTGGGCCGGGACTCTATTCCTGGGGGGGATCATCATCTTTTCCGGTTCGCTTTACCTGTTGGTATTCACGCGAATCAAATGGCTGGGGGCGATCACGCCGATTGGCGGCGTCGCTTTCTTGGCCGGCTGGATATGTTTGCTGGTGGCGGCCTGGCGCAGTTAGCATCCCTGTCAAGCGGGGCGGAGCCGCCGCTGAAACCCGCTTGACATTCCTATAGGCAGCGTTAATACTACTACCTATGAGCGAAGCGCTTAAGATATATGAGGTCGGTCCCAGAGATGGTCTGCAAAACGAAGCATCCCTGATCAGCACGCCCGACAAGATGCTGCTGCTCGATGGCCTCATCGCTGCCGGTCTGCGTCACATCGAGCTGACCAGCTTCGTTCACCCCAAAGCAGTCCCCCAAATGGCTGATGCCGATCAGCTGATGCGGGCAGCCATAGACAAACAAGTCCCTGCCCGATTTGTGGGCCTGGTGTTCAATGAGCGGGGATACGACCGTGCGATCGCTGCCGGCTGCCGCTCCATGGCATTCGGCGTCAGCGTCAGTGAGACATTCAGCCAGAAAAACACCCATCGAACCACCGAAGAAGGGATCCGCACCACCCGGGCGCTGCTGGAGCGCGCCAAGAGAGATGGCGTCTGGACCCGTGTCTACATTATGGCGGCGTGGGTCTGCCCTTTTGAAGGGCCAATGTCACCCTTGCAGGCTATCGCCACCGCTGAAAAAGTGTGGGAAATGGGTACAGACGAGCTGGCTATTGCGGATACGATCGGTCATGCTCACCCCATCGAAGTCGGCCGTTTGATGGAAGAGTTGGGCCGCCGTCTGGGGATGGACAGATTGGCGGTTCATCTGCACGACACCCAGGCAATCGGCCTGGCCAATGCCACCACCGCCTTGCAGGCCGGGGTGCGCATTTTTGATACCAGCGTCGGCGGCCTGGGCGGCTGTCCCTTCGCCCCCGGCGCTGCCGGCAATCTGGCAACTGAGGACCTGGTCTACCTGGCTTTCAAAATGGGTTTCGGAACAGGGGTCGATTTTGAAGCGTTGTGGCAGATTGTCTATCAGTTGGAAAGCATGGTTGGCCGGCGGGCCGGCGGCCGTATCCGCGCCTGGTGGGACAGCGTCTGCGGCGCGGAGCCGGCAGTTGCTTTCGGATAGGCTGGCGATGGTCGATTGGGCACCGCAGTTTGGCCCCTCCTTGGAAGCCGAACCCTCCGTAGGACGGTGATTATCAGATGCAACTGAGCGCGGATCTGCTGGTATACACCTATTCCCAGGGCATATTTCCCATGGTCCATGATGACGGCGAAATATACTGGTATGATCCCGACCCCCGGGCGATCATCCCCCTGGACAGCTTTCATATACCCAGATCATTGCGGCGGACAATCAGGCAGGGTAAATATCAGGTCAAGTTTGACACCGCTTTCCGGCAGGTGATGGAACAATGCGCCGCCCCCGGCCCTGGTCGGGAAGAGACCTGGATCGATGACCGGCTGGTCGACGCCTACGAAAACCTTCACAACCTGGGCATCGCCCACTGTGTTGAATCCTGGCGTGACGGCAAGCTGGTTGGGGGATTGTACGGCGTGGCCATTGGCGGCCTGTTTGCCGGCGAAAGTATGTTCGCGCTGGCCCGGGATGCCAGCAAAGTGGCCCTGGTGCATCTGGTGAGGCGCCTCAACCAGCAGGGATTCGTCCTGCTGGATACCCAGTTTATGACCGATCATCTGCGCCGGTTTGGCACCGTGGAAATTTCCAGCCAGGAGTACAAATCTCGGCTGGCGCTGGCGCTTACCGTGGGCGTTTCATTTTGAATTCAGGCAGCCGCCGCCGCCAAGATCGGCTGCCGGTGCAACTAGTAATGGGAAGAAGCCAGAAATGGGAGAACAGACGGTATGAACAGTGAAGATGTCAGGTTTTTCAGCGGACTCTCCAATCCGAGATTGGCGCAGAAGATCGCCGATCATCTCGGCATTCCCTTGTCAGGGACACACGTATCACGCTTCAGCAACGACAATCTGTTCATTCAGCTGGGGGCAAGTGTCCGAGGGCGGGTAGTCTATATTGTGCAGTCACTGACCCCGCCGGTCAGCGACCACCTGGTGGAGCTGCTGATGATGCTGGATATCGCCAAAAGTGCCGCTGCCCGCGAGGTCCATGCGATCATCCCCTATTTCTCTTATGCCAGGTCTGACAAGAAAGACGCCCCGCGCATATCGATTACCGCTCGCTTGATCGCGGATCTGCTTAAGACAGCCGGAGCCACTCATGTGATGACCATGAACCTGCATTCGCCGCAGGTCCACGGCTTTTTCAGCATGCCTACCGATCCATTAACCGCTCGAGGTTTGTTCCTGGACTATTTCCTCAAGAAGGAACTGAATCCCGCCGAGGCGATGGTGGTAGCGCCGGACATGGGCCGGGCCGGTTCGGCAGCCCGTTTTGCGGCGCTGCTGGGACTGCCGGTAGCCACCGCCAGCAAAGTACGGATCTCCGATACCCAGGTCAAGATCGGCGGCCTGCTGAAGCGGCAGATATACGGCTTCAAGCATGCCCTGGTCTATGACGATGAAATCGCCACCGCCGGATCGGTAACTGAACTGAGCAAACTGCTGGTCAGAAAAGGGGAAGTAGAAGACATCACCTTGATCTGCACCCACGGGCTGTTTTTGGGAAAGGCGGAACAGAGATTGGCCGCAATTCCGCAGATCAAGGAGATTGTCACCACAGATACCACCATGATGCCCGATGACCGGAAGCTGCCCAATTTAACCATCCTTTCGGTAGCTCAGATTTTTGGTGAAGCGATCCGGCGCAACTACCTGCATGAGTCAATCGGCGATCTGTTTACCTTCGGGTATAGTTAGGGGCTCGCACTGACCATTGGTTCACACGCGAGCCCCCAACATTGACAGCAGCTGGCAATTGGGGTCAAAGGGCTTTCAGGGAACTGTTGAGGCGGCTGATGCTGCCAATGTGACCCATTAAACGAACGAGGAATAACGAAAATGACCTTCCGATCGGTTCCGGCTGCAGAGTTTGAACAAGGCTCCAAGCGTGGTGTGGTATGGCGTATTAATGTTGAGATCGCCAGCGAGAGCCAGGGATTCGGCCTGGAAATTCACGACGAGGTGATTCTTGGTCGGGACTCCGATTCCCCAAACGCAGTTGATCTTTCGCAGTATGGCGCTGCCGGGCTGGGCGTTTCCCGCCAGCACCTGATGCTTCGTCCGGCCAGTTCCAGCCTATATGCCTTCGACCTTGGCAGCACCAACGGCACCCTACACAATGGGCGGCCGATGAACCGCACCCCAGTTCGCCTCTCCAATAATGACCAGCTGATCCTGGGCCGGATGCGGATGAAGATTCAGATCGTTGACCGGCCTGCTTTTCAGACGACACTGTTGGTCCGCCAGCCTACCTTCGCAGACGCTCTGGCCCAGATCGCCAAAACATTGACCTCACAGTTGGATTTGGAGGAAGTATTGAGCCAGATTGCCGAGATCGTGACGGTAATGACTGCCGCTGGCAAGACTGGCATCTGGTTGGCTGATGAGCAAACCGGCGAACTACGGCAGGAAGCGGCGCATGCCCCAGACGAGGAGCGCCTGATTGAGTCAGGGTTGGAAGCCTCTTTGGCCGGCAGGGCGGTCAGCAGTGGCGAGATCCAGCGTCACGGCTTCTTGCCGGAAAATGAGACTCCAGGCCAGACCCGGGTCTTCGAGGAATCGCTGGTTTTCCTGCCGATCACCCTGGCGGGAGTGGCGGTGGGGGCGCTGGGTGTGGCCCACGCGCAGAGAGGGGCCAAGTTCAGCGAGCGAGAAGTGAAGCTTCTCGAGACGATCACTGAGTTCGCCGCCATCGCTATTCACAATGTCAGGCTGTATCGTAATGTGGAAGAGTATAGCCGGACCCTCGAACAGCAGGTGGATCAGCGCACCATTGAACTGGCGAATGCCACCAAGCGAGCGGAAGAAGCCAGGGAAGTTGCAGAAGCGGCAAATCAAGCCAAGAGTACCTTCCTGGCCAACATGAGTCATGAGATTCGGACGCCGATGAATGGTGTAATTGGTATGGCCAACCTGCTCCTGGACACCGAGCTGACTGCCGAGCAGCGGGAGTTTTCGGAGACGATTCACATCAGCGGCATAGCGCTTCTCCGGATAATCAACGACATCCTTGATTTTTCGAAGATCGAAGCCGGTAAGATGGAGCTGGAAGCGGAACCGTTCGATATAAGGGGCCTGGTGCTGGGGACAGTTGAATTCCTCTATCCAGAAGCGTGTGAGAAAGAAATCGAGCTGGTCTGCAACATAGAGGACACGGTTCCCAACGGCTTGATCGGTGACGAGTCGCGCCTGCGGCAGATCTTGTTGAATCTAATCAGCAACGCATTGAAGTTCACCCATGAAGGGGAAGTGGTCGTATCGGTTGGGCTGCAAGTGAATGATCAGGCTGCTGCGAGCGAAGGGCCATTGACGCTGCAGTTTTCGGTCCGTGATACCGGTATCGGGATACCTGCCGAAAGAATGGACAGCCTGTTCGATTCGTTCAGCCAGCTAGATGCTTCGACGGCCCGCCAATATGGCGGCAGCGGGCTTGGGCTGGCCATCAGCCGGCGCCTTTGCGAGCTGATGGACGGCGAGATGTGGCTGGAAAGCAATGTGGGAGAGGGCTCCACCTTCTTCTTCACCGTCAAGGCTGAGGAAACCTCGTCCCGCAGACAGACCCATCTGCTGGGAAAGCAGGCTGACCTGACCGGTCGCCGGGTCTTGCTAGTGGATGACAACAAGACCGCCCTGTCACTGTTAGAGAAGCGGCTGCTCTCCTGGGGGATGAAGCCAGCCGGCACCACCTCGCCGTTCCAGGCCCTTGAATGGATTGAAAGGGGAGACGTTTTCGATCTAGGGGTCATCGACATGCTGATGCCGGAGATGGATGGTGTCAGCTTAGCCAAAGCACTGAGGTCGCGCCCGGGAGCGGCAGACCTGCCCCTGATTATGTTGAGCTCATACACCATGCGAGAGATCGGAGATACAGGCCAACTTTTCTGGCTGCACCTGACCAAGCCGGTGCGCCCATCCCAGCTGTTCAACGCGTTCATGAGCGTGTTTTCAGAGCAGGACCGTTCCCCAGCGGTGCCCATCAAAGATTCCAAGTCTCAGTTTGACCCAGAGATGGGCAAGCGGAAGCCGCTGAACATCCTATTGGCCGAAGACAATGCCCAAAACCAGAAGCTGACATTGCTGATGCTGAAGCGGATGGGTTACCAGGCGGAGGTTGTGGTTGACGGTTTCCAGGTGCTGGAACAGATGAAACGCAAGCAATATGATCTCATCTTGATGGATGTGCAGATGCCAGGTATGGATGGCCTCGAGACCACGCGGCGGATCTTGGAAGATTGGCCGATCCATGTCAGGCCCAGGATTGTGGCGATGACCGCCAATGCCATGGAAGAGGACCGTCAGGCATGCTTGGCTGCCGGCATGGATGATTACGTCAGCAAACCGATCCAGGTGTCCGAGTTTGTGAACGCGCTGAACCGGACCTTTGCCATAGGGCAGTCTGAGGCAATCCCAGCCAATCAAGCGACACCTGCCGGCTCCGGATTGCCAAAAGAACACGGGTTAGTAAAGGGCGCCATCGACCGGCTGCTGAGAATCGTGGGCGGTGACCAGGATTTCTTGGAAGAGTTGGTCACCATATATGTCACCGACGCACCAGTTTTTGTAGCCAAGATGGATGAAGCCATAGAAAACGCAGATGTGATGGCGCTGCTGATTCAGGCACACACCCTGAAGTCAAACAGTGCCGATTTCGGGGCGATGTACTTGTCAGAGTTATGCCGCGATTTGGAAGACCAATGCAGGCTCGGAAGAATCGAAGGCAGTGATCGACTGGTGAACGAAATCCGAAATGAAGTTCCCAAAGTCATACACACTTTGACGACACTATCAAGCATCGAAGGGCCGATTGATTGAGGATCAGCCGCTGTCGACATTGGAGCATTACACAGTTATTATTAGAGTAGGGCAGGCTGGCGGAAAATTTGGGCGCAGGAATATTCATGGAAACTAACCAGACTGGACGAATTCTGCTGGTAGATGACAATCGCTTGAATCGGCTTCAACTATCAAGGGTGCTTCTCCATCTGGGATACGAGGTTGAACTTGCCGTAGATGGGCAGCAGGCAATGGGTCTGATTGAAGCGTCGCGATATGACTTGATGCTTCTAGACATCATGATGCCGGAAATGAACGGTTATCAAGTGTTGGAGCAGATGAAGGTTGACGGCATTACCGATCTCCCAGTGATTGTCATTTCGGCACTAGATGATCTAGAAAGCATTGTTCGATGCATTGAAATGGGCGCGGAAGATTACTTAACGAAGCCGTTTGATACGGTCCTGCTCAAAGCTCGGGTAGGTGCTTCGTTGGAGAAGAAGCGTCTGAGAGACCAGGAACGAGAGACCTGGCGGCAGCTGCAGCGGGAACAGGAGAAATCGGAACAGTTGCTGCTTAACGTCCTGCCCAGGCCCATTGCCGACCGGCTGAAGAAGGGAGAAAAATTGATCGCGGACAGCTTTAATGACGTGACTGTACTGTTCGCTGATATCACCGATTTTACTCAGCTGTCGGCAGACCTTTCGGCCAGAGACCTGGTTCATCTGCTGAACAAGCTGTTCTCACTTTTTGATCGCCTGGCTGACGTGTACTTACTTGAGAAGATCAAGACGATAGGTGATTCTTACATGGTCGCAGGTGGACTGCCGACGCCGAGAGCTGACCATGCTGGCGCGGTAGCAGACATGAGCCTGGCGATGTTGGAAGCGGCTGAGAATTTTGCTGTGGAAGTGAGCCGCCCTATAACCATGCGCATGGGTATCCATTCCGGTCATGTGGTCGCCGGCGTGATCGGTACCAAGAAGTTCAGCTATGATATGTGGGGCGACACCGTGAACACTGCCGACCGGATGCAGTCCCACGGTTTACCTGGGCGGATTCAAGTATCTGAGACTAGCTACGAACTCTTACGGGACGCATTTGAATTTGAAGAGCGTGGCCCCACTCAAATCAAGGGCATAGGGCTGATGCAGACCTACCTGCTCTGCGGCAGAAAGGGCAGTCATGGGGAAGCGTCCAACTGACCGGGAACCATTCAAAGTCAGCTGAAAGAAAGCAAAAAGAGCCAACCTGGATAGCACAGGTTGGCTCTTTGCCTTGACAGAATAACCGGATTAGGCCGGTTGAGCCACGCCCATGGTGGTGGCGGTGACTTCGAACTGGGGCGGGGTTTCCAGATGCTTCTTGACGGCACATTGGTCGGCGGCGCGGATGACGGCAGCCTTGTACTTGTCGGGGAAGGATTCCGGCACCTGAATATCCAGGTAAACCTTGCCCACCAGCCCGGTCATCCGGTTGACGTCCATACGCTGCACGATCTTGATGTCGTCGGCGGGGATACCGCGAGAACGGCAGAAGCCCAGGACATAGATACCGGCGCAGGTGCCGATGGAAGCCAGGAATGTGGCAAACGGGGTCGCCGCGGAGGCCAGACCGCCGCCGTAAGGGGGCTGATCCGTTGGGATAGTATAAGGCCCGAAGTGTGCGTCTACGCGGTCTCCACCAGGAAAGTCAATCATTAATTCCATTGTGCAATTTCCTCCAGGAAATCTGGCGGCTTGGCCGGCGCAGTTGTCACCGCCGCGCCGTGCCGCTCGTTTTTCAAAACTTAATG
>JAHEEY010000108.1 GCA_024640485.1 Chloroflexota bacterium
GGGGGGCTTTGGCCTCATCGGCGATGGTCGTCAGATCGACATAGGCGAGAGCTGAAGGTCATGTTTACAGCGATAGTCTGTTCAGATTGGCCACTTGGCTATGAATTTCGTCCCGCATTATTGCATGTCTGCCGCGACAATCGTGCACCCAAAGGCTGCCCGCAATCACCTCGCCAAAAGCAAATGACGTTAATGCGTCTCATTTCGCGCTTCGGCAGTACCTATGTAGGATTTGACGTAGAGTTCACGCACGGTAAAATGGTGAGCGAAGCCAAAATGTAATAGGCTTGCCAAAAATTATCGAGATTCTGCTGATGCCTTCAATGTTGCCAGTGAACCTTCGCATATCCCAATTCGTTTTCCTTCTGCTTTCAATTCCATTGTTTTTTCAGTTGCCCGAGAGCGCGTGCATCGATTTGTGCAGCGCCGACTTCTGGCGTAGTTTGCGTTGTATATATAGGGGATCTGCGGCAGCGTTATTAAGCTTGTCTGAATGATTTCTGCTCAACCTTAAAGATGTGGATAGAGAATTGGATTGTCAGCGGCACAGAGGTTCACCTCGCTGCCAGACAGTTAAGGCAGACTGCTGAACATCTTGACTTAGCCTAGACAAAGAGGAGGTGATGGCTCAATACAATAACCAGCTGTTCATAGTTATATGTTTTGATATTGCAGTTATACGACTTTTTTGGAGGCTTCATGTTTACAGTCAATACAGCCAAGACAACCAAGTTCTCGGCCCTGTTCGTGATTGCTACGATCGCGATTCTGGCGACGCTGGTCGTGATGTCAATGTTGACAGCAGCCACGACGCCAGCATCCGATGGGCTTAATCCCTATCAATTTCTGGGCCAGTTCCAGCCCCGGCAGTTCCCCAATGAGCGGCCGCCGCTGGACGATCAAGTGGTTTCCCATTTGAATGGCATCCCTCTGGATGCGTCACCTGCTGAAGTACAGGCACTGCTCGACGAGTGGTATAAGGATTTCTACCACAAGAACGAGAAAAGCGGCCCGAACCCCATTGCTTACGCTGAGCGGATGAAGATTCTAACCCAGGCAGAAGCGCAAGGGTTGAGCCCCTTAGCTATGAATGCTGGAATCAGCGGCACTGCCAAGATGCTGATGATTCCCATTGAGTTCAACGGCACCGATGAAATCGCAGCTTGCGATCCCGTATCGGGAACTTTTGCCTATACAGATACCGTGACCGGGCCACTAAACGGCACCATTCCGGATCCCCGAGGCCACGACAACTTCTCCATTTGGAGCGATGATTTCAGTGTCCAGTGGTACGAAGATTTGATGTTTGGCAACGGGGTTGGCTTGATCCTGACCGGTGAACAAACCATTAACAATGGCGCTGGTGTAGATCTAACTGGTGTTTCTGCCGCCAACTGGTATTTGGAACAATCCGAAGGGGCCTACACCCTGACTGGTGAGATCTATCCCGATTGGGTGCAGCTGGATCACTCGGTTGCCTACTATGGTTGGGACGGAGATGAAACAAACCCTGCTGGTGACGCGGTACCTTGTGACGGCACCCCCTCCGGTTACGGATTTGAATTCGTCATTGACACCATCCACAAAATCAACGAGGCAGATCCTAACTTTGATTGGGCCCAGTATGATGTAGATGGCGACGGCGTGGTTGACCATTTGATGGTTATCCATGCGGGTACCGACAACTCGGCCGGTGGTGGTGACATGGGTAACTACCAGCTGTGGGCCCACTCCTGGGACGTCTACTGCGATAATGATGGGGATAACCGGCTGGATTACGGATGTGTTGCCGATGATGGCGGGACTCCAGATAATCCTGATGACGATATCCTGGTGGGCAACTACACGCATATCCCTGAGGATGCCGACATTGGTGTGGTGGTCCACGAATATGGCCATGACATTGGTTTGCCTGACTACTACGACACCTCTGGCGCAACCAGCAACTCCACCGCTCACTGGATCAACATGAGTGCTGGTTCCTGGTCTGGTGATCTGGGCGGCTCCCATCCGGCTCCCTTCAATCCATGGGGACGCTACTTCTTCGGCTGGGAAGATCCGGTACGTATCCCATACACCGATACGCTGGAAGTCGAAATTGGACAGTCTGACCCAACGCCGTTTGGCACTGAGGATTCAGTCTGGATCGATCTCCCAGACCAATCGGTGACCGTTGATAACCTGGCAGGCACCGGTAACGGGCTCCATTCCATTCTAGGCAATAATCTGGACAGCCCCCTGGAACGCGAGTTTGATCTTTCCAGTGCGACAGCTCCTGTCCTTACCTTCAACACATCCTTCGTGATCGAAGAGGATTGGGATTATACCTATGTCTTGGCTTCCGTTGATGACGGCACTAGCTGGGATGTCCTGCTGAATGAAGAAGGGATTTATGGGACGGAAGATCCTAACAGTACGTTTACCTGGCAGGGTGTTGGCGGTCTAACCGGTGAATATGACGGTCTCTTGACCTATGATCTGAGCGCCTACGCTGGTGAAGCTTCTGTGTGGATTCAACTCCTTTACGCCACCGATGCTGCCTATCAAGATCCTGGTATCTGGGTAGATGACTTCTCCCTGGACGATGGTGAGACCAGCCTGCACAGCTGCGATTTTGAAACAGACCATTGCGGCTGGACCAATACCGGCTGGGAAGAAGTTCCCTACCAGGAATTCTACGAGCACTACTACATGTTAGAGTGGCGTAATGATTCTGGTTCCATCGCTTCTCATGGGCAGACGAAGATCTACCAGTTCGTCCAATATGACGATGACGGCAAGTTCGTCGACCAGTTCCCCGCTAATGTGCCCGGTATGTTGGTTTGGTACCGAAATAACTTCTATGAGAACAACAACGTTGTTGCCGGTGGTCGTGAGTCTCATTTCCCCGCCATGGGTCCCAAGGGTGAGCTGCTGCTAGTAGACTCCCACTTCGATCCAGTAAACTGGAGCGGTGGATGGTGGGATGCCGGATCCTTGAGCAATCGCCGCGGTGCTATGGATGGCGCCTTCGGCTTGAATCCGGTGCCGGCTTGGATGATTCATGATGAGGGTGACAACAATAACGCCCTTATGGATTTCGGCAGCCGCCCGGCGATTGTCGCCTTCCATGATAGCATGGGGTATGCCCCCGGCTGGTTGTTCCCAGGTGATGGCTATGTCTACAAGGTTGACAACGCGGCCTCAGTGGTGATCCCGGCCCAAGATGTATACAGCACCCGGATTCGTAGTTTGGATGATAACGGCAATCCTGGCAATGATGTCACGGGGTTCTGGGGTTACACGGTTGGTGGTCAACCACTGGGGCCTGGCAACCCAGGTTATTATGGCGTTCAGTTTGGTGTGCATGCCCAGGTTGTGGCGCAAGCCTCTGACGGCAGCTCCGCTGTGGTCAAAATCTGGAACGATGCGGACTTCATCGATGTGGAAACCTCTGTGGACAAGAGTGAGGCATTCCCTGGCGACACCCTAACCTACACCACGCTGATCACCAACAGCAGCCCGCTGACCCAAACAGTTTCCTTGGTCTATCAAGCTGACCCCAGCGTTGGCGGACTCACTCAGCTGGTAAACGGTGTGCCTGGTTCCTTAGGCAGCTTTGTCATCGGTCCTAACAGCAGCAAGTCTACATCGTTTGCTGTCACGGTCGATCTGGCTACGGCTCTGGGAACGACGGTGTATGGTGATGTTTTGGCTGAGGTGTCCGGCCATTACTTCGATGTGATGGAGACCGGGGCAGAGACAACCATCATCTCGCCTGTCGCGAGCAGGTTTGGTAATGATACCAGCAATAACGTGGTTAACGCGGGTAATCAAATCGCTTATACCCAGATCATCACTAACACCGATGATCGGGCTATCGATCTGCTGCTCTATACACCAATTCCTACCAACACAACTTATGTTGCTGGTAGCGCTTCTGGTGGCGTAATGCCCGTTGGCCTTTCCATGGCTGAGGTAGAAGCGCTGATCGCCAAGGATGGCTTCCAGGCGTTGGCCAAGCTGACGCCTGTCGCCCCTGAAGACGCGACTGCACTGCTGTGGTCCGGCACAGTCGCCGCTGGCGCTGCAACGCCGGAAATGGGGTGGTCGCTCTACGTCAATGATGGTCAGTTCGACGGCACTGTGGATGTAACAACCAATGCGTACGACAACGAATTCGCTAACTGGTTGGCAACTCTGACTGACAGCGTCACGATTGTGCCTGTCAGCCGGTTGTACTTCCCGCTGATATTCACTAATTGATCGGTGTAATTCGCTCCGGTTGACGGGCGCGGATTGACAAGAGATTAAGTGTGTCTCGAAGCGATTCGGGCGCACAAGAAAAAGGGGTCGTTGCTGCAACGACCCCTTTTTGCTTCCCCGGCAGGCGAGGTCAGGTTCACATTGGCGCCATCTTAGCGCTTCGGCGCTCCGCTTGACGTGCTTTCACCAGCAGTTATAATCCAAACTGCCGAAAATGGTGAAAAATCCCGGAACGTTCTTTGCAATAGAAAACACGTGGTGCCGGGATTCCGGAATCACCGGCTGGATTCAGCTGGCACGGCGGTGCAGGGGCTGCCCTTCTGGAAGACGAGATGGTTGGTTCCGGCTAAGCGAAGCCTGGCTGCCTGTACTGGGCCATTTTGTACAGGCAATGCTGCATATTAAAGAATCCTCTGCGGGGCCTAACAAGCGCCCCGGGGGTGAGTAGGACGAAAACAAAAAATGTTAGAACAAATCGCGAAAGTTGTCGCTCGCTTTGTGGAAGTCGAAGCCGAAATGGCGACTCCGGAAATCTTGGCCGATCATGTCAAAATGACTGAATTGGCCCAAGAACGCTCGGATCTGCAGCCTTTGGTGGAAACATTCCGGCGGCACGAAGAGCTTCAGCGTGAACTGGACGAAGCCCAGGAAATGATTGAGCTGGAAGATGATGAAGAGATAGTGACTATGTTTGAGGAAGAGCAGGTCCGGCTGGGTCACAAGATGGAAAGCCTGGAGAATCGGATGCGCTCGCTGTTGGTCCCCAAGGATCCGCGGGACGATAGGAACGTGTTTGTTGAGATCAGGGCTGGCGCCGGTGGTGACGAAGCGGGCATCTTCGCTGGCGACCTGCTGCGAGCCTATATGCGCTACGCCGAAATGCGGCGGTGGAAAATGACGGTCATCGACGAGAACAATACTGGCGTCGGCGGCTACAAGGAAGTGACCATCGCCATCAAGGGGAAGGGCGCCTACTCTCGCTTCAAATTTGAGAGCGGCGTTCACCGGGTGCAGCGGGTTCCCAAGACTGAATCTCAAGGGCGGATTCACACCAGTACTGCCACCGTGGCGGTGATGCCGGAAGTGGATGATGTCGAGATTACCCTGGATGAACGAGATCTGGAAATCACCTCGACCTTCTCCTCCGGCCCTGGCGGACAGCATATGCAGAAGAACGCCACAGCGGCCCGTATTGTCCACAAGCCATCAGGTATTTTTGTGAAGATTCAATCGGAGCGAAGCTTGACCCAAAACAAGCGACTAGGCATGGCGATTATTCAAGCGCGCTTGCAGGAGATTGAAGAGGATAAGCAGAACGCGGAGCTGGCGGCAGATCGAAAGGCCCAGGTGGGGCGCGGAGATCGCAGCGAGAAGATCCGCACTTACAATTACCCTCAAGGACGGGTCACCGATCACCGCATTGGCTTCACCAGCCATAATCTGCCGGCTGTCATGGATGGCGATCTCGATCCGTTTATCGACGCCTTGACCATTGCGGACGAAGCTGAAAAAATGGCAGCTGTCGGCGTTTCTTGATAGGGAGGCGGGGGCTGAACGCGATCTCAACGACGGTCGTCTGGATGGGCTAATATAGAATACCGAAACAGGAGTGCATAGTGACTGAGAAAAGCTATCAACCAAGAGGTCTGTATTTTGAAGAATTCGAGGTCGGCCATTCGGTGGTGACTGCGGGCCGTACGATTACTGAAGCGGATATCGTCAATTTCGCCGGCCTCTCCGGCGATTTCAACCAGATTCATACCGACGCCGCTTTTGCCTCTCAGGATACATTTGGCCAGCGCATTGCCCACGGTCTGTTGGTTCAGTCAATCGGCACAGGGTTGGCGGTGCAGTCCGGGGTCATTGAAGGAACCGTCTTGGCTTTCCGTGAGGCCACAGCCAAGTTCAGCCGGCCAGTCTTTATTGGCGACACGGTGCATGTCAGCATTGAAATCAGTGACAAGCGGCTGCTGCCTCGAATGGGCGGCGGCACCATCAACATGAAGTACCGTATCATCAACCAGCATGACAAGGTTGTACAGCGGGGTGACTGGGTGATGTTAGTGAAAAGCAAAGAATAGCGATTGGCGGTTGCATCAGGATCTGGATCCACCAACCGCTTTGATGTGACAAATTATGGGCGATGAACTCGAAAAGAATCAGCAGCCTGAAGCCGAGCAACCAGAGTCTCAGGAACAGCCGCCGCCACCATCGGATGCCCCCGCAGGGGCCCCAGAAGGCGGCCCCGTCGAGACGGTCTCGCTGTTTGATTTAATGGAAGAGACGGCGGACATTGAGCCAGTCCCTGATGCGCCTGCCTCAGACGCATCGACCGAGGCTACAATGACGCAGTCTCCGTCAAGCCCTCGCAGCAAACCGCAGCGAACAGCGCCGCAGCCTTTCTCCGCCGATGAGCTAACCCCCAAGAAGCGGCCCCTGGAACGAGACCAGGAGGCCACTGAGGTGCAGCCGCGAACAGCTTTCCGCGGCAGCCAGCGGACGGCATCAGAACAAGCCACTCAGATACATCGCCCGGTAGGGCAGCCTGTCCGCGGCCAGCGAGAGCAGCCATCCCGCCAGCCGCAGCCGGTACGCCAGCAGCCGAAATCAGCCCCGGTGCGGCAGCAGCGTGTCCAGCCTCAGACGGAGCCGGTCAAGGTCGTCATTCCCGCCAAATCCTCTCGCCAACGGCCAAAGCCGCAGAGCCGCCGCAGCCGGAATTGGCGCGGCTGTTTCTTCCGGTTGTTCGCGATCAGCTTTGTACTGGGGATCATCGGAATTGCCGTTCTCATCGTGGGCGCTGCCGTCGCCTATACCAATATCGCCCAGGATCTGCCGGCACCTACCGAGCTGATCGCCCGCGCCAGTACCTTTGAAACGGCCCGCATTTACGACCGTGAGGGCAACCAACTGTATGCCCTGGCTGATCCGAATGCCGGCAACCGTACCCGGGTATCGCTGGATCGAATTTCTCCCCAATTGATCAATGCCACTATCGCAACCGAAGATTCCCGCTTCTACCAAAATCCCGGCTTTGACCTGCCTGGGATACTTCGAGCGGTCTGGCAGGCAGCCCGTGAACAGGAGATTGTCTCGGGCGCCAGCACCATCACACAGCAGCTGGTCCGCGCGGTGCTGTTGGATGAAGAAGAGCGTACTGAGCGCAGCTTCCGGCGCAAACTGCGGGAGATTATCCTGGCAGCAGAGCTTTCCCGTACCTACGAGAAAGAAGTGATCCTTGAGCTGTATCTGAATGAGATCTATTACGGCAATCTGGCTTACGGCATCGAAGCGGCGGCGCAGACCTATTTCAACAAATCGGCGGCAAATCTGACCTTAACGGAAGCGTCGCTGCTGGCGGGACTGCCGCAGGCGCCGGCGCTTTGGGACCCTTATACCGCGCCGGACAAAGCGATCGGACGGCAGTGGCAGGTGCTGAATCTGATGCTGGGACAGCAGTATATCACCCAAGAAGAGGCGCAAACGGCACTCAACGAAACCAATCTGTTTATCTATAATTTGACGCCGCCAGTCTCCACAGTGCAGTACCCTCATTTTACCTTCACGGTGCTGCAGCAGGCTGAAAATCAGCTTGGCGCCCAATCGATTTACCGAGGTGGGCTGCGTATTCACACCACCCTGGATCCACAGGCACAGCAGCTGGCTGAAGCGACCATCGCCTCATATAAAGGGAACATCAATGCCAATGGGGCCAACAACGCTGCCTTGATCGCCCTGCAGCCGGGAACAGGCGAGATCTTGGCCCTGGTGGGCAGCCTTGACTTTCATGACGAAAATATTGATGGCCAGGTAAACATGGCGTTGGCGCCCCGCCAACCAGGCTCCACCATCAAACCATTTGTCTATCTATCCGCCATGGAACAGGGGTGGACGCCGTCGACCTTGATATGGGATGTTCCCACACAATTCCCCAACGGCACCAATCCGCCCTATGTGCCCAAAAATTACGACGACCGTTTTCATGGGCCGCTGCGCTTGCGATCATCTCTAGGAAATTCTTACAACATTCCCGCGGTGAAAGCGCTGGAATTCGTTGGCGTGTGTGAATTCATCAATAACGCGCAGAAGTTTGGCTTGGCGTCGCTGCAGGATGAGGGCTGCCAGACTGTTTCGCAGCCGCGAAATTACGGCCTGGCCCTTTCTCTGGGCGGCGGCGAAATCAGCCCGCTGGAAATGGCCGGCGCCTTCAACATGTTGGCCAGCCAGGGTAAATACCTGAAGCCATATGCAATTTCCCGCATTGAGAACCGGACCGGTGAGGTCCTGTTTGAGCAGTTGGTTGATGATGGAGACGCGGCTCAAGTAGTCGCCCCGGAACTTGCCTACCTGCTCAGCGATATCCTCTCTGACAATGACGCTCGCCAGCCTTCATTTGGGCTGGATAATGATTTGGTTATCGCCGGGCATCGGGTGGCGGCTAAAACAGGCACCTCTGGCAGCACTGCCTCCGATGTGCGCGATGCCTGGACCATCGGCTTTACCCCCCATGTCGTCACTGCCGTCTGGGTCGGCAATACCAGCAACGAGCCAATTGGACAGGGCGCTTCCGGCTATCGTGTGGCCTCTCCTATCTGGAACAGTTTTATGACCCAGTACCTCTCCGGCAAAGCTCAGCTGGATTTCGTAAGGCCTCAGGGTGTGGTGGATGTGGAGATCTGCGCTGATTCTGGTACCCGTCCCGGCCCTGACTGCGACAATCGCCGCATGGAGAAATTTGTAAGCGATCAACTGCCGGTGGAAAGCAGCAGGGATATGGTTCAAAAGATCGCGGTCGATCTGTGGACCAACTTACGGGCGACGGAAGCATGCGTGGGCGCGGTTTACGAAGCCGGTTTCTTCAACCTGCTGGTGACCGGGCGGGAGGATGTCCTGGAGCGGGAGCGGGAAGTTGCCCGCCGATGGATGGAAGAGAGCGCCGCCGGCGCCAGTTGGGCGGAACGCCGCGGGGTCAGCCTGCCGCTGCGCCTGCCGCCAGAGCAGTCCTGTGACCAGAATACCCCAAGGCCGCATGTGATTATCAACCGGCCGGCGGACGGGGCGGAGCTGATCGGCCAGGTTGAGATCGCCGGCACTGCCTCAGGCCCTGGGTTTGCCGGCTATCGCATTGAGTACGGTGTCAGCCATGATCCCGGTGGTTGGGGACTCGTTCAAGATTTGCGCCTAGATCCAGTGGAGAATGGGCTTTTGGGTAGTTGGGACAGTTCGGAAACCAGCGCCTCTGGCCCGGTCACCCTGCGGCTAATTATTTATGGCCCGGACAATCCGTATACCGAGGAATCTGATCCCATTGAGATGAGCTACCGGGTGCTGCTCTCCTTGTTGGAACCAACGCCGACACCGACTACGACGCCAACTCAGACGCCTACGCCAACCGAGACGCCGACAGTGACGGCAACATCTTTGGCGACGGCGACGCCAACTGAGACACCGGTAGAGACTCCGACCTTGACTCCCGTGCCGGCGACGGCGACACCGACAATTCCGGCTGCCGCTACTGTGGAGCCGGCTCCAACCGCCACCCCGACGCCGGGCAGTTGATGATTACCCCTGCCATTTTTGGGGCTGTTATTCATCAGCCTTGTTCTGTTTGGGGTTGATCTCAATTGCTGACGTTATATAATCCTGCGTCCGAGGCTGCCGGAATGAATCATGACAGCGGTGATGCAGCAATCTTCGCCTCCGATACTCCTGTCAACCCTAACATGTGGGTGAGCATAGATGCCAGGCTGCTGACCTGTTGAACTGCCAAAATCGCTGAAAAGGATCGCCGATGCTCATTGGAATCGTCAAAGCAATTGCCCGGGTGATTGTGAAATTGATCGGAAACGTTAAGTCTATTGATCTTGATACCTTGCCGGAAACGGGAGGGGTCATTGTGGTAACCAATCATCTGGGACGGCTCGATGCGGTCTTGGGGGTGCTGTTGGTCAAGCGGCTAGACGTGATCATCATGATCGCAGAGAAGTACGAAAACCACCCGCTTTGGGGCTGGCTGGGCAAACAGCTTGACGCCGTCTGGTTAAATCGGACGGAAGCGGATTTCAAAGCGATGAGACAAGTCTTTCAGAGGCTGCGTCAGGGAAATATGCTGGCAATTGCGCCTGAGGGGACCAGGAGCAGGACAGAGACCATGGCTCAAGGCAAACCGGGGGCTGCATACCTGGCAGCCAAGAGCGGCCTGCCAATCTACCCAATTGGATTGTCAGGTACTGAAGACCGTCTGTTGAAGGAGAGGTTCAGGCGCTGGCGTAGACTTGACATAACTATACGTGTCGGGAAGCCATTTACCCTGCCGCCCATGCCGCGTGCTGACCGTGACGCTTTCCTGGAGGAACAGACCGATGAAATCATGTGCCGGATCGCGGCATTGGTGCCGCCGGCATATCGTGGGGTCTACGCTGACCATCCCCGCCTGCAGGAACTGCTAACCGCTGAATAGGCAGCCCAAATCTCCTTTGACCTCCATACAGAACCAAACACGGCTCGCTTTCCGCTCTTGCTCAGTTGATGCCTGATCGTTGGGTTAGCGCGCGCGAGCTTGGGAAAAAGGCAGCCCGGCGTGCTTCTTGATGAAGGAACCGATGCTGTGAACCGCTTTCTTTCCTTCTGGGATTCGGCTGGAGAACGCCTGGAACACATGCATCATGCCGTCCCAGACTTCCAGGGTGACATCCACGCCTGCGGCTTCAGCCTTTTCGGCCAGGCGAGTGGCGTCTGACAGCAGTATTTCAGCGGTTCCCACTTGAATCAGCAGCGGCGGCAGCCCGCTTAGGTCAGCGTAAAGGGGTGAAGCCAATGGGGTGCGCGGGTCGGCGCCGCCCAGATAAAGCTGACCAGCCGGGATCAAGCCTTCCGCGTTAAGCCAGGGATCCGCTTTGGCGTTGGTCACCATCGATTCGCCGGTGCCGGCAAGGTCGGTCCAGGGGGATAGGCAGACAGCCGCCGCCGGCAGTGGTTCGCCGGCATCTCGTAGAGAGAGCATCGTCGCCAAGATCAGCCCGCCGCCGGCGGAATCCCCGGCTAGGAAGATCTGCCCTGGATCGAACTGGTTGGATAAAAGCCAATGGTACGCCTCAACGGCATCTTCAACGGCTGCCGGGAATTTATTCTCCGGTGCCAGCCGGTATTCAACCAGCAGAGCTCGGGCCTCGGCGGACCGGGCGATGCTGCCGGCTAAATTTCGGTGAGTGTTGATGGAGCCAATGGTGTATCCGCCGCCGTGAAGGTATAGCACCACTTTGTTACCGCTGATGACCGGCGGCGTGACCCATTCGGCAGGCAGCCCATTAAGGGTGAAAGCCTCGTAT
>JAHEEY010000109.1 GCA_024640485.1 Chloroflexota bacterium
GTTGGAGCCGGGAGAAAGAAAAACGGTCACCTTGTCCATTGACCAGAAGGCGCTGGCTTTTTACGATCCCGGCAAGAGCAGATGGGTTACTGAGCCAGGGGAATTCCTGATCCTGGTAGGCCGCTCAGCCGGCGATATACGTCTGCAGCAGCGCTTCCACTGGCAAGGCGACCCAGAACTTAAAGCTGATGAAAAGCCCCGCCTCCATTCCGGCGTCACCATTAAAGCGATCATGGACGATCCCGTTGGAAAGCAAGTGCTGGAAAAACATCTAGGCGATCTGCTCAATCACCCCCAGGCTTCCATGGCACAGAACATGAGCCTGGAAGATATCGCCGCCTTTGTCCCTCAAATGTTGACCCCCGAACTGCTGCAAGCGATCAACGAAGAGCTTGCCGCCACCGGCTAGGGATAGCACAACATCAAAGCAAAAAAAGGCCAGTCGTAATTGACTGGCCTTTTTTTGTGCTTGAAAGCGAATTGAAGTCAGCTGGCGGGTACACGAACGTATAATGCCTGGTTATGCCGTGCCAACGAGAACTAATCTATTGGGCTGCACGACGGGCTACATCGATGACCATGTGAAGGATACCTATCACGGCATCGTCTATCTTCAATGGCGTACAGATCATATCCCAACCGCTTGCTTCGCCAGTGTGCTCGAACGGGACGTTTTTCAATCGAACCGACTCCCCTGAGAGCGCACGCTGGGCTGCCTGCAAGAACGTCGCCGGCAGCCCATCATCTGCCGTCAGTGCCCCGGATAACTCCATATGAGCTGCCGGCATCTGGCCAAAGCTCTCCATGAACCTGTCCCAATTGCTGTTGTGGTGTCGCAGCCGCAGATCTTGGTCGAAAATGGCCGCTCCTAGCGGTATTTGAAAGAAGAGCGAATCCAACAGATCGACTTCCTGGCTGCCGAAGGCATCGGCTTGAAGCTCGTCCCCAGTTCCCTGGAGCCCAGTATCGGCCGAGATTTCGAATTGGCAGGTCAGGTCACCCTTTGCCTGGCAAGCGGTTTCCACACACAGCAGATCGGCGCGGCCGGCAACCCCCTTGGCAAAGCCGAGCAGGACCCCTGATGTATAGGCGCAGATCGGCAGTTCAGAACGATGGCGCCAGCGCTCTGCCATCAGGGCTTCAAAAGTGCCAACACCTTGAATTCGGATGAAGCCGCTGGGCCACACCATTTCTTCGACATCAAATTGGCCCAGCCCTTCCCGCTGGTAGGCTGACAGGCAGGAGCGGAATGCCTCGGCAGAAAGGTCGGCGCGAGAAGGCCTGTCCGCTGACAGCAGCCTATCCAGGTCAGTTATGGCTGTATTCTCCAGCCCGTTGCCCTCATCTACCTGTACCGAAACGTCAAAGGCAAAGGCGCTGGCAAAGGCTGTGCCGCTGACGATGCCGGCGCGCTGCAGCGACGTCGCAGTCATTTTCAGACCATACAGCTTCTCCAACTGGCTGCGCAGCTCCCAAAATCCCGCTTCAACACTGAGGAGATCTTCTCGGATAGCAGCAAAAGTGAACGGTTGAGAGGCCTGTTCGTGGGGCTTGTTGGGATCAATCAAACGAGTAACCTGTTTTATAACCCGATTGTCGTGGACGACAACGAACCACGGTCATATTTGATGCCGCTGAGCGTCAGAGCCCACCACGGTACGGGGAAGTGACAGCGCGGTCGAGAAAATCGACCTGCTCTTGTTTTCATTTTTGTCAGTTTGCCCCCGGGGATATTCCAGGTGGAACATCCCCGGACAATTGTGAAGCTTCCTCTGAGCCCAACTCTACTTCCGGTAGCGGTCCCGAATATTGGGGATCAGAAAATCATTGAAAGCCCTATCGATATCATACGCAGGACTCCAGCCCCAGTCGCGCCGGGCAGCAGAGTCATCGATATCCTCAGGCCAGCTGTCCACAATTCCCTGGCGGCGCAGATCCGGATCAAATGTAATCTGCGCATCCGGAAATGCAGCCAGCACCCGGTCGCGGAACTCAGCTGCCGTCAGGCTGAAGCTGACCACGTTGTAGACCCGGCTGGACAACGATTCAGTTGGCGCGGTTGATAGGTCCAGCAGCGCGGTGATAGCGTCAGGCATGGCCATGAAGGGGAGCTGGGAGTCCTCTCTTACAAAGCAGGCGTACGGCTCCCCTTTGGCGGCAGCGTGCAGCATCTCCGGGCCATAATCGGTTGTGCCGCCGCTGGGCATGGTGAAAGCGGAGATCAGGCCCGGGAAGCGGACGCTGCGAAAATCCAGCAGTACCGGGCGGTTGGAGGCTAGCTGCTGGTAGTTGCGATGATAGTAGTTTCCCAGCATTTCGCAGTACAGCTTGTTGCAGCCGTACATGGTCGTAGGGTGGTTCCACTCCCATTCGCTCACTTTGCCTGCCGCAGCTTTGCTTTCCAGGTCAGGAAAGCCGTAGGCGGCAATAGAGCTGGGAAAGATAAACCGGACCGGATGGCCCCGGCGCTGCGACTGCTCAGCGGCAAGCTGCAGCAGCTTCATGGTTCCACCAACATTGATTTGGTGGGCCAGCTCCGGTGCGAATTCACCCCGAGTGGACAGCAGCGCCGCCAGATGGAAGATCAGATCCACGTCGTACTCAGTAATGAGTCGAGTAAGCATGTTGGCGTCCAGGATATCGCCTTCGACGTGGATGGAGAGATCGGCAAATTCACTCGGCATCGGCCTTAGGTCTAGGGTCAGCAATCTGTGGTCTCCGGTGCTGGCCAGCTTCTTGACCAAAGCCTGGCCGATCTCGCCGACCGCACCGGTGATCAACACTACTTTCTTGCGCATATTATTTCTCCAGTTCCGTGGTATCAAGTTCTCATGAGGGAACGGCTCAATGATGGCGAGCGGCTGCCTGTCAAACGGCAGTCGCGGAAGGTTCCTTCGCGTTCCTTGATGTCGAGTTCGGTGAATATGAAAACGTGCGAACGTGGTCGTATTCTAACAGATATCGATACGGCGATAAACTTCTTCTCGTAGGATACATCGTGTATACTTCCCGCCATTATCGGCGAAGTTGGCTTGACCATAGCCGGACCGGAGAATAGATGAGACAACGTGATATTTTCAAGTTCTGGCTGCCGCTTTTCGCCAGCTGGCTGTTGATGTCAGCCGAAGGGCCCATCATCAGCGCCGCCATCAACCGATTGCCTAACGAAATTGTGATGCTGGCGGCTCAAGGGATCGTCATCAGCCTGGCAGTGACCATCGAAAGCCCAATCATCAATCTACTCTCTACTTCCACTGCCCTGGTGCGAGATAGGGCATCCTACCTGTTGGTCCGCAAATTCACTATCCATTGGGCTGTGGTCCTGACGGCGATCTCATTCTTGATCGCCTTCACCCCCTTGTTCGATCTGGTCGTGGTGACCTGGCTGGAAGCGCCTCCAGAAGTGGCCCAGTGGGTACGGCCCGGACTGCAGATTATGCCGCTGTGGAGCGCCGCAATTGCCTGGCGCCGCTTTCTGCAAGGGGTCCTGATCCGGTTTGGCCACACGAAGCAAGTGGCCTGGGGCACCGCCGTGCGCCTGATTTCCTCGGGCGGCACCGTCATTAGCCTGGCGCTGTGGAGCAGCTTCCCTGGTGTAGTCAGCGGCGCGCTGGCCCTAATGGCCGGAGTGATTTCAGAAGCGCTGGTGGCAACCATCGCCGTCAGGCCGCTCTTGAAGCAAGAATTGAGCATTGAGCGCCCACCCGCCCGCGGGAAGCCGCTGACCTATCGGGCACTGTTTTGGTTCCACCTGCCGTTGGCGGGCACTTCAATCATGACGCTGCTGGCCCAGCCGCTGATCAGTTTCAGCCTGGCGCGCCTCAGCCACCCCACCCAATCGCTGGCCGCCTGGCCGGTCCTATTCCAAATGATGCTCATGGCCCGGGCTGCCGCCTTTGCCCTGCCGGAAGTGGTCATCGCCCTTTCTGATGAACCAGGGAACTTCCAGCCTATCCGCCGCTTCACCGCCTACCTGACCGCGGCGATCAGCGTTTCCACGCTCCTGTTCATCTTCAGCCCGGCGGCCCGCTTTTACATATACAGTGTACAGGATATGGCCCCGCAGGTAGGAGTGTTGGCCCAGCAGGCGCTGGCTCTATTCTTGCTCTTCCCAGCCATAGCGACGGTAACCTCCTGGCTGCGCGGCCTCCTGATCAATCGAGAGATCACCAAGGAAGTCAACATCGGCATGGGAATCAATATGGGGTTGACGGCGGTGGCGCTGGCTTATGGCTTGCTGCACCAGCTGCCCGGTTTGCCCACAGCTGCCGTTGCCTTAAACGTGGGCGCGCTGCTGGAGATGGTGTATCTTGGATGGCGTACCCAGCGCTCACTGGGCGATGGAATTCTTCTTTTTGATTTCAGGAAACCGGCGACGCTTCCCTCATAGCAGCGCTGGCGACGCACCCAAGGAGTTTTGATGCTTCAACTCATGCAGCTGCCTCTAGGCCCACTGCAGACCAACTGCTACATCGTCGCTTGCGAGAAGAGCTTGAAAGCAGCGGTCATCGATCCCTCGTGGAATGGACAAGCGATTGCCGCCACTCTGGATGAACAAGGGTTCGAGGTCACCCATATCCTGCTCACCCACGCCCATTTCGACCACGTCGGCGGGCTGTCTGAATTGAAAAGGCAGATAAATGCCCCGATCTACCTCCATGCTGAAGCCATTTCGATGCTGCAGCAGGCGACGATGCAGGCGGCGTTTTTCGGCATGCAGATACCCGCGCCGCCGCCGCCCGATGAAATGCTCAGCGAAGGGCAGATTATCGAGGTAGGTGAATTGAAGCTGCATGTGCTGCACACTCCTGGGCACGCGCCCGGGCACGTCTCGTTCCACCTGCCGGACCACCGGATCATCTTCGACGGTGATGTGCTGTTCCAGCAGAGTATCGGCAGGACGGACTTGGCCGGCGGAGATCACGATCTGTTGATGAGCACTATTTGGGACAAGCTGATGGTGCTGCCGGATGAGACCCAGGTGTTTTCCGGGCATGGGCAAGCCACCACCATTGGCGACGAACGCAGGTCGAACCCGTTCCTGCGACGGTAGCCTCACTGTTGAAGCAGCCTTTTGAAAGCGTGCCGGACTAGGGTTGGGGGGTTGGCGTCTCTGTGGGCCTCGGCGTAGGGGTGGGCACCGCACCGAACCAGGTAAACAGTGACTCCTCACTGCTTTCGCCACCGTAATTGTAGATCGGCAGCCCGTCTGACCGGTAGCGGATAACGCGAACGATACTCACCCGCCAGCGGAGCTGATGACTTTCGGCGATCGCCGGCCGCCACGAGCTGGGCAGCTGCAAAGAGGTATCCCGGGTGAATCCGCGCCGCGGCAAGCTGTCCAGTTCATCCAGGTCGGTCAGCTCCACCATGTACCATTCCGATTCTTCCAGATTTTTCACGGCGGTCCACTGCAGGGTAACCAACCCATCTGGCGGATCGATCACCGCGTTCCGGATGGGGTAAAGCAGGCTGGGGGCAGCCGGCAGTGAAGTCGGCGAAGGAGTTGGCGAAGGTCCCGGGGTCGGCGGCAGCGAACCGCCAAAAATGATATTGGGGATGCACAGGCTGTCACCTTGATGCAGGATGGAGCTCTCAGTCAGCCGATTGACCAACATCAGCAGTTCCATGTCAACTTCGTGCCGGCTGGCGATTCCGGAAATAGAATCACCCCCAGCAACCTCATGCCGCTGGCAATCCTCAGGATCAGCGATCACCACCACCCCATTAACGGTGACTGCCACAGGCACCAGAGGGGGCGTTGCCGTAGGCCATGGGATCTGCAGCTCCTGATCAATCTGGATGGCAGTCTCTGCCGGGAAATTGTTGAGATCCGCGATGCTCTCTACTGACACCCGATAACGCAAGGCCAGTCCGATGAGAGTCTCACCGCTGTTCACTCTGTGAAGCTGGGGCGGTTGAGGGGTTTCGGTGGGTTGTGCTGGTGGGGCAGCTGTCGCCGTCTCGGTGGGCAGCAAAGGTACAGTTGGCAGCGGGGTCCACGTCGGTGTGGTCGTCGGTGTCGGCGGAAATGGGGTACTGCTAGGCGCCATCATGTAAGTGACGATTGGGCTTTGATAGCGCAGCACCAGGGCTCCCAAAACGATAATCACTACCATAAACATGGCGGTTAGCCAGGAAATGATCGATGATTGTCTTTCTCGCATTACGGAGTCAACCACCGGCGGGGGCAGCTCGATTTCGCTGTCCAGCACATCGAGGTCGCTGTTCAGCTCCAGGGGAGTCCCATCAAAGCTCGGTCCTTCTTCAGCTGAAGAAGGTACCAGCTCAAGCGCTGCACCGCACATCAAGCAGCGGGTATCCTGCCGGGAAATAACAGTATCACATTCTGGGCAGCGAAGTCCGGGCTCGTCCTCGGGTGATTCAGCCGATGTCTCAAACGAATTGCTCATACAATACTATCTTATACTCCACTCGCTCAACCGCGACTGCAACGTGAAGCATTCTCTCCAGCTATCAGATCAAAACGCGGCATTATACCAGAGATGAAGGCAGCCTCAAAAGCAGCGGCTGCCAACAAAAGGGTGACACTGGAGTGATTCTGACGGCTGCGGCGGCAGGAATTTGAGCAATAGATTGGTTCAAGATAAACTCTGGTCTGAAAAAGTGATGTGTTCGATGCTATGAAAATTGCCGTTCTTTCTGACATTCACGGGAACCTTCCCGCGCTACAAGCTGTTGCTGCCGACATTGAGTCGTGGCGGCCCGATATGGTGGTGGTCGCTGGTGATATCGTCAATCGCGGCCCGTTGTCGCTGGATTGTCTCCAGTTTGTGCAGCAGAAGCAGGTCAGCCAGGGATGGCAGCCGCTGCGAGGCAATCATGAGGATTTCGTCATCGCCTGCGGCTTCCCGGACGCACCTCAAGATGGGGTGGAATACGAAATGTGGCAGTTTGCCCATTGGGCGTATCAACAGCTGAACGGGGATGTAAAAGCATTGGAAGCGATGTCTGAGCAGTTCAGCTGGAGCGCTCCAGATGGCTCTGAGTTTAGAGCTGTTCACGCTTCAATGCGGGGCAATCGAGATGGCATTTACCGCAACGTGCCTGATGAGAAATTGGCAGCCCAAATCGCCCCGGCGCCGGCTGTCTTTGTCACCGCCCACACACATCGCCCGTTGATCCGCGAGTTCAACGGCTGCCTGGTGATCAACGTTGGCGCGGTGGGCGCGCCGTTCGACAAGGATGTGCGGGCCAGCTACGGCCAATTCACCTGGCGTCCTGACGGATGGCAAGCCCAGATCGTCCGGGTGCCGTATGATCGAGCCCAGACGGAACGTGATTATGTGACCTCCGGCTTTCTTGACGGCGCCGGGCCCCTGGCCCAACTGATGCTGGTAGAGCTGCGCAAGGCTCATGGCTTGATCTACCGCTGGGCCGATTGCTACCTGGATGCGATCCAATCTGGTGCCATCACTTTGGAAGAAAGCGTGCGGGAACTGCTCATCGCGGAAGACGTAAGACCATTCCTGGGGGCGCCTGGATGGGTCTTGTAAAATAGGCAAAGCAGGGTACAACTGTCGGTATGACATCACCCAATCTGTACGATTCTCACATGCACACCCCTTTGTGCAAACACGCCTGGGGCACTCCTGACGATTATGCGGCGGCGGCTGAAAAGCGAAACCTGAAGGGCATTATTTTTACCTGCCATAATCCCGGCCCTGACGGCTGGTCGTCCCGTGTACGCATGTCGATGAATCAGCTAGATGAATACGTCGAGCTGGTGGAAAGCGCCAGCCAGAAGTGGCGGGGACGGGTGGACGTACGGCTGGGATTGGAATGCGATTACATGCCCGGAATGGAGCCAATGCTGGCGGAGCTGTTGACTAAAGCGCCGTTTAACCATGTCCTCGGTTCCATTCATCCCCAACTCCCTTACTACAAGGATACCTATTTCCAGGGTGACGTCGTCGCCTTTCAGAAGACATATTTCCAACACCTGGCGATGGCCGCGGAGACGGGCCTGTTTGACACACTGTCCCATCCAGATCTGGTGAAGAATATGCACCCAAACCAGTGGCAGCCAAGTGACCTTGCCCTGGAAATCGGCCTCAGCCTGGATCGTATTGCCGCCGCCGGCACCGCCATGGAATTGAACAGCTCCGGCATTCACAAAGCAATTAAGGAAATGAACCCCAATCCGATGATGTTGGCGGAAATGAATAAACGCGGCATCCCCGTTGTTCTAGGCTCGGACGCTCACAGGCCAGAACGGGTTGCTGCCGAATTCGAAGATGCGATCAGCTTGCTGGAGGATGCCGGCTTTTCCCATGCCAGCTTCTTCCTCAACCGCCAGCGGCAGGAGGTATCCCTGGTCGATGCCAGAAGCAGCCTCAAGAATGGAGCCGTCAAACAGCGCATGGGCGCGATAAGGTAAGTTCAGGAGAGCCATCAATCGTGTGGACAGTATGAACAGTTCTCAAACCATTCATCAGCTAGCCGAAGATATCTATCAGGTGCGGCTGCCCCTACCCTTTGCCCTCAAGCAGGTGAACTGCTATTTGGTGAAAGGAACGTCCGGTTGGACGGTGCTTGACACTGGCCTGAACACGCCATCGGGTCAGGCTGCCTGGCGGGAAGCGTTTAGGGCGCTGGAAATCGAAGCCTCAGATATCCATCAAATTGTGCTGACCCATACCCATCCGGATCATTACGGCATGGCTGGGTGGCTGCAGAATTACTGTAAACGCCGCTCATCAGCAGATGCGCCGCCGGTGCTGATGTCAGCCCGTGAAGCCCGAACGGCTGCCAGCTTCTGGGGGCCAAACCCCGACTGGAAGAAAACAGTGTTGAATTTCTGGCGCTCGTGCGGCGTCCCGGTTGAGCTGGCAATGGCAATTACAGCGGCGACCGGCCAAATGCGGCTTCGGGTTTTGCCCCACCCCAGCCAGGTAAAAATCATCAGCGCTGGAAACGAGCTGCTCATTGGAGACCGTCAGACCAAGATCTTGCAGGTATCGGGCCACAGCGACGGCCAGCTTATCTTCTATGACCAGGCAGCCCAACTGCTGTTTTGCGGTGACCAGCTGCTGTTAGGCATCACCCCAAATATCAGCGTATGGCCCCACAGCGATCCCAATCCCCTGGGACAGTTTCTGGCCTCACTCGACAAATTATCAACTCTCAAGGTTCGCACTGCGCTGCCAGGACACCGGGGGCTCATTACCGATTTCCAGGGCCGAATAGGAGAGCTCAAGGAGCATCATGCTGAACGTCTGCGGCACGCCCTGGCTACGGCTCAGCCCATGGTCACCGCTTTTGAAGCGGCGCAGCAGATATTCCCGCTTGATAAACTATCGGTCCATGAAAAGCGCTTCGCGGTCGCTGAAACAGCGGCCCATTTGGATTATTTGGTGGAGCGTAAGCAGCTGCGCCGGGAGACAGGCGGCGTAAGACTCTACATCAGGGCATAGCATTACAGAACGTGCTGGTAAAGAGCGCGGCCCATCTGCTTGTTCAGCTCATACCCATACCACAATACCGTTGCCTTCGAAGGTCAAAAGGGATTAAGATAGATGTCACGGCGTTGAGCGGGTCTGCGCTTCTGGGCGTCCAGCTCTCCTTTCCGACTTCACTACTAATCTATAGCGTCTTCAGCATTCGTTCGCGTTTCGGCAGCATGGACGGCCCTAACCGCCTGTGCAGGACAGTTTTCAGGAGGATTTATTATGAACCAGTCGATACTCCCCGCGGTTGGGAAGTGGGCCAGACTCTTCTCCGCGGTCGCCGCCGGCATCGCCCTGCTGCTGTCTGTCATGATGAGCATCTCGCCCAAGGCGTCGCCAGCTTATGCCGAACCGATCGATCCCCCCCAGGGCTATCCCAAGCTCAACCTCTCCATGAAGAGCGTCACCCCGACATTGGCCACCACCGATGGGGTCATCCTGACATACCATATCGAGATCCGCAACACAGGCGCCTACACGGCAGCCAACACGACGTTGACAGACCTCATTCCGGAAAACACCCTATACAACGACGATGCCCTGCCAGCGGTGCTTTTTTCCAACAACACCCTCAATTGGACGGGTGATGTGGGCTTTGATGAAACGGTGGTTATCAGTTTCAGCGTCACCGTCACGCCAGGCTTCAGCGGTACCGTTCAGAATACGGCAGTGATCAGCCAGGCACAGATCTCCGATCCGATAACCATGACGGCCGAGTCGGTAATCACCGACGAGCCGCTGTTGGCCATCGAGAAAAGCGCCTCGCCACCGCTGCCGGGCGCCAACCAACCAATGGTTTACACCATCACAGTCACCAATCTGGGCCAGCCCGCGGTCGGCATGCCGATCACTGTGACCGACCAGGTCCCGCTGAGCACAACGCTTGACCTGGGCGGTATCGGCATTGACGGCAGTGCCGCGCCTGACGGGCGCACCATCAGCTGGACCAGGGATGTGACCCTTGATTTATGGGACAGTTCGCTGTTCACCTTCACCGTATTGATTGACGACGTCCTCAGCGGCACGGTCATCAGCAATGCCGATTATTGGGTGGAGAGCGCGGCAAGCGGGATAACTGCCGGCGAACCTTTGACCGTCACTGTAATTGATCCCATCTTCACCTTATCGAAAGAGATTTGGCCCGATCCTCCTGGCTCCAATAACGAAGCAACTTATATCCTGACCCTCTTCAATCAGGGTTCCGCCGCCAGCGACATCGTGGTAACCGACACCGTTCCGGCTGGCGTAGAATACGTGACTGGGGGCAGCGAAGCCGGCGGGGTGGTCTCCTGGACCCATCCCTACTTGGACAGCTTCCAACGGGCTCAATTCACCTACACCGTTGAAATCAGCGACGTCTCCGATATCAATCTGGTCAATAATGATTTTCGTGTTTGCAGCGGGGAACAGGTTTGTGCAGCCGGCACCGTCATCACCAGCGTCATTCAAGGACCCATCTTCCGTACTACAGCGGAGGTGGTGCCCATCGCCAAGAAACCTGGCGGCAAAGTCCCCATCACTCCCACACTGACCGTGGAGAATGTTGGCAACGGGAGCGCACTCGATGCATCGGTTGAGCTGATATACAGGCGATTCAGCCTATCCGATGGCGACATCGCCGCTTACTTTGATGACGGCACAATTACGCCGTTGAATCTAGGTCCTAACTGCGGCAGCAAGTGCGAAATGTTTGTCTGGAACGGCGATATTGCCTCTTTGGAAAGCATCACCTTCACAGTTGCCCCTGGAAGAGGACCCTTCAGCACCATTGGTGGTAATGAAGGTGACCAGCTCAGCGCCTTGATCTGGGTTACCGATACCATGAGCAACGGCCCAGTTTTCACCAGCACGGCGCAAGCAGCCAGCAAAGTAACCCATTGGGCTAATGTCGCCGTGGTTAAGTCGGCGCCGCCGGTAGTTGGCGCAGGCCAGCTGCTGACCTACACCCTCAATGTCAGAAACGGCGGCTTCACCACTGACTTGCCGCCAATCATCACCGACGTCGTCCCATTCAGCAGCACAGTGGTCCATGTGAGCAACGGCGGCAGCCTCATCACCAACGCGTTGCCGGTGTCGTCGACCGTAGTTTCCTGGACACTCCC
>JAHEEY010000529.1 GCA_024640485.1 Chloroflexota bacterium
GAGCGGCAGCACCCTCACCTGGAATCTGCCAGATATCCCACCTCAAGGCAGCGCTGTCGTTACCCTGACCATCGACGGTCCAGCCGCTGCCGCCGACTTCACCGATTTAGACGGCGGTGCCGAAGCAGCCGTCAACTTGTGGGACACCGCCGTTTCAGCCAGCGCCAGGCCGGCATCGCTGGCGCCGGACAGCCTTAACTCAGCCTATTTGGCCGCCAGCGCCGCGGTGGATATCGGCGACAGTGACATGCTGCGGCAGATGGCGGATTTTTCCCAAGATCCGCTGCTCATCTTCGACTATGTCCAGAGCCTCGATTTCGAGCCTTACCAGGGTGCGCTGCGAGGGACCAGGGGAACCCTGTGGGGCGCCGCCGGCAACTCAATTGACCAATCGACCCTTCTGATCGCCGCCCTGCGCGCCGCCGGCATCCCGGCCCGCTTCCGGCACGGCAGCTTGAATACAACCGATGCCCAAACGCTGTTGTCAGCCCTATTTGAAGCGCCTTCGGGAGCCGCCGGCTATCTGCCGCCAGGCACCGTTACCGCCGATCCAGTCAATGATGCCGCCTTGATCAACATCGTCAGCGATCATTGGTGGGTAGAGGCGTACCTGCCCGGACAAGGTTGGACCGACCTGGATCCCAGCTTTGCCGACGCATCTCCAGGGCAAACCTTTGCCGCCCCGGCATCTGACGGCACCGACAAGTCAGCGGTGCTGCCGGAAAGCATCCACCATACCATCACCATGAGCCTGGTGGTCGAGCAGTACACCCAGTTCCCCATGAACGGCACTTTTCTCCGCCAGATTTCTCCTCTGACCGTCACCTTCAAGACCGCTCAGGTGGCCGCCAAACAGGTGGTTCTGAGCCAATTCGTAGATGACGGCGGCATGTCGGCGTTCATTTTCGGCTCTCGTCAAATCACCTTTCAACCTTTCTTCGCCATCAAAGAAAACGGGACCGCTTTTCTGGGAGATCCGTTCCAGGATCTGCTGTCATCTTTTCCCTTCAGCACCAGGGCTACCATCGCCGCCTGGATCGATTATGAGATAGCCGCTCCCGACGGCCAAAGCGAAACCTTCCGCCGGCCAATCAAGGATTTGATGGGGCCGAATGTGCGCCTGAACGGGGGCACACCCGACCTGGCCTTTGACGGCAATAGCGCGCCCTTCTTCACTGCCGATGAGCAGTATGTCCATTGGGTGCTGCCCAATGAGGTCCCCGAATGGGCCTATGTGCGCCAGGTCAGTTCCGCTATTCCGGTCGCCTTGAGCCTGGGCGCCTCAGCCGGCACCCTGCTGGATATGACTGATGAATTGGGCGACAGCTACACCGCCGATCAGGTCGATACCATGATTGACGCCTCCGGCCAATATGCCCGCGCCAAAACCGAGAGTCTCAGGCTGATAGGTCTTCGGTTCGCCTGGCAGACAGACGAAGCCATCGATGCAGTTGAAGAAGGCTTACGCCTGAACATGATCTACGCTTCTCCCCGCCTCTTTGCCGTGGGCACCAGCCAGGGAATCAGCGGCACATTTCAAACCAATGTTGACCTGCGCACCACCCGTGCCGCCGCACTGGTTGCGCCCGACCAGGCCGCCCGAGCCGCCCAGACAGCCCAATGGCTGAAAGGCGTGATCGAGTCCCAGCTGGAAGGGGAGGTGTTGGAGTCAATGTACGGCACCCCGGCAACCAGCACCGCCAACGTATTCGCCCAGATGCAGAACGCTGGTTTGGAGCCGGTCCTTTTCCAACCGGAGGATCTGCATCTGCTGGATCTATACCCCTTCTCGGCTGACGGTAAAGCATTAATGCAGGCCTCGCTGTTAGCCGGCAAATGGATCCTGGCCCCATCCCAGCCGGTCATATTGGACGGCAGCCCGGCACTTGCCTGGTGGGAAATTGACCCTGACACTGGGGAAACGATTAGTGTCGGCGAAGACGGCCTACATACAGCCGCCGTCAGCTACACATTGATACAGCAGCTGGTCGAGGAAATCATCATCCAACTGCTGGAGATGCTGCTTAACAAGATCCTTGGCCAAATTAGTGGCGGCTGGTTGGGTACCAACCCCAGCGGCAACGCTCTCATCCAAATGGCCGAACTCTTGGAAGAGATCGGTACCAATTTAAGTGACCTGTTCTTCAGCATCGCCGACGTCCTGATGAACGGTCCATCTTTGGCGGGGCCGGAGGCTGGCCCCCTGGCAGCCGCCGAAACGGCTAGTTGGCAGTTCTTGCCGGACCATCTCTGCCCCGTCGACAGCTGCGGCCTGGAGCAGTTCTTCCAAGACGGCGCCGCTGTCACCGCCATCCCGCTGCCGGAGATGCTCTTTGCCTATGGCCAGGCAGCCCCCGATCCCTCCGCGGCAGCCTCGGTCGATGTTGCCGGAACTTTGCCCGCTGGCGCCGCCGAATTCACCCTCTCAACACCGCTCGGCAGCAGTACCCAACCAGGGGCCGCCGCGGTTTTCCAGACAACCCTGGAGAGCAATTTCACCGACACCTATACCTTATTTGCCTACGCCCCCGACGCGTGGACCGTCACCGTTGCCGCCGACGGGCAGGTGACCGCCCAACCGCCCCGCGCTCTGGCGCCGGGCGACTACACCATTCTGCTGGTAGCCCAGCCATCCCTTTATCCCCAGATGGCCGCTGCCGCCAGCCACACCGTATCCATCACGGCCCCAGCCGCTGTAGGCCTCAGCTTCGAAACTGAACCTAATATCACCCTACCGATGGGCGCCGCCCAATTAAGCGGCACCAGTAATCAGACCAACGACGGCGAAGCGGAAATCCCCGACAGCGCCTTCAAGCTGAACGTGGCCAACAATTCAGGCCAGGCACAATCGGCCACCCTGACCGTCACCGGGGCTCCTGCCGGCTGGGTAGTGCTCAACGGCGCCCAGCAAGACACGACCGCTTTTGAGCTGCCGGCTGATGAACTGGCCCAGGTGGGCCTCTATCTGATGCCCGCCGCGCCACCGCCGCCAGGCACCTCTTTCATCATGCAGGTGCAGCTGGATTACGGCAGCGGTTCATCCACCAGCGTCAATATCCCCTGGACCATGCCCGGGCAGCCGTTCAACTACCTGGAAGCCGGCCCCGACACCCTGTTCCTGGCCCCCAACGGCAGCGCCGACATCACCTTGACCACCACCAACGTGGGCAATGCCGCCGGCTCCTTCCCCATCACCGCCACCGCCCCTATCTCCACCTGGACCTTCTCCCCGCTTCAGGCGCCGGTATCTCTGGCGGCAGGGGAAAGCAGTGTGCAGACCACTACCTTGACTATTGGC
>JAHEEY010000530.1 GCA_024640485.1 Chloroflexota bacterium
TGGTTGCTCCCTACTTGATCACGCCTGTGGCACTAACCGGAGGTATGCGGCGACTCCGGCAAGGCAGCACAGAAGAGAACCACCAATGAATTCTAGGAATGGGCATCCGCAGTTCGCCACCAACTGCTCCGGGTTCGTAGATACCAGACGAGCCAACCACCAAGAATGGTCGACAGCGCAAACATGATCAGAAAGGTGCTCTGCATCGCCTGGGAAGAGGAATTTCGAACCGGGTTTTCAGGATGCAGCACCCTAGGGGCCCCAGGCAGAGTCTGCAGTACGAATAAGGCCAGGGCCAGCGGAAGCAGGCCGCGCCAACGAATCCAGGGCAGCCAGCTATTGACGATATGGACGATGACGGCGACAGCTGTTACGGTGAAGACCGCTTGATTGCGCGGCTCCTGCCACAGAATACCGCCCCAGTTGATTTGTTCCGCAAGAAGGCTGACCAACACGCTGGCAATGAAGATCAGCAGCGTGGAGATGCCGACCAACTCAATCCATTCCTTCAACGACCGTCTCCCAGATAGCATCAAGACGATACCCAACAGGCCGTTGATCGCAAAGCCCAACATGCCCGCCCAGACCAGGGCTACATGGACATAGACCACCCGGATGCCATCTCCCATAGACTGCTCCTGAGGTGCAGTCAAGACCACCGTGATCATTGCGACCAAGGTTGCGATGACGATTATCCAAGGGGTTCTACCAGCTGCTTTGATATTCATTTGCGGCTCCAGTGCGATATTTCCAGTGATATTCTCAGCTGACATTACTGCTGCGTCAATGATTGCGGCACCAGCTGGTTGGCCGCGAACTGTATCTGCCGGTCAGGCAGCAGCTGAGGTGCTCGACAGCAGGTCCCGGTTTCCCGGCGATAGACCCAGGGCGTCAGCCGCAGGACGTACTCCACCAGGCAGCCGCCTCCTGACGACGTATGGCGGCTGTTTCGCCTACGGTACGGTGAGTTCTACTATTTCGCCATCCACAGTGAGCTGTTCTACCCGCAGGCTGGCTTCGTCAAGCTGGCTGTTGCAGTAGTCGGCCAATTTCTGGCCCCGCTCAAAAAGGGTCATAGAAGCCTCCAACGTCAGATCGCCCTCTTCCAGCTTGGCTACCAGTTGTTCGAGCTCTTCCAGGGCAGCTTCAAAGCTCAAATTCTCAAGTTCAGCAGACATATCTTCCTCCTTTAAGAAACCGTGGCCCCAAATTCGCCGTCGGTTACCTGTATCTTTATTTCTTTGCCGGCGTTGACCGCCTTGATACTCCGGACGATCTCGCCGTCCTGGTCGCGCACGATGGCGTACCCTCTGGCCAGCGTCGCCAGCGGGCTGATAGCGGCTAAACGCGCCTGGGTCACAGCCAGCACACTGCGGGCGTTTTGCAGTTTGAAAGCCAGCGCCCGGTCAACCCGACGGCTGAGGGCATCAATGCGCTGTCGACTATTGTCCAGGCTGGAGCGCGGGCTGAGATGGCCCAGCGATCTAATCAATCCCTGCAGGCGCCACTTTTCCAGGTTGAGATGTGCCTCCACGGAAGCGGCGCTCCTGGTGCGAAGCTGCCGGATCAGCGACCGGATTTCTTCGATGTCGGGAACCGCCAATTCAGCCGCGACCGAGGGGGTCGGCGCCCTCTGATCGGCCACAAAATCAGCGATGGTGAAGTCTGTCTCATGGCCAACACCGCAGATAACCGGATGCCGGGCACTGAATATGGCCCTGGCGACATGCTGGTCATTAAAGGCCCACAAATCCTCCATCGAACCGCCGCCCCTGGCGACAATGATGGTGTCGATATCTTCTCTGGCATCCAGCCACTGCAATGACCTGATGATTTGGGCGGGGGCCTCAACACCCTGGACCAACGTTGGGGCAACCAGCACAGAGACCAACGGATAGCGTCTCTTGAGCACATTCAGAATGTCACGCAATGCCGCGGCGTCGGCCGATGTCACCACGCCAATCTTCTTTGGCAGCGCAGGGATTGGCTTCTTGTGTGCCGCATCAAACAGCCCTTCAGAAGCTAGCGATTGCTTCAGGCGTTCAAACGCTTCAGCGAGGCCGCCGCGTCCTTCAGGTAGTATCCGATCCGCGTACAGTTGATAAGCGCCGCCGGCCTCATACACCGACAATCGTCCGTGAACAGAAACGGCATCCCCATTCCCCAGCTGGAAACGGATCTTCTCAGCGGACGATCGCCACATGACGCACTTCAGCTGCGATCCTTCGTCTTTCAAGGTGAAATATAAATGTCCGGAACGCGCCTGGGTGAAATTGGAGATTTCCCCAGTCACTTCGACATCTTGCAAGCGATAGTCAATTTCAAACAGCTCGCGGATATAGCTGTTGAGCTCACTGACCGTCCAGATGTCCGCCCCGGGGCCGGCGGCCTCTGAAAAGAATCCCATCTGCACATCGTCCTCCTATTCCTCGGACATGCTTCAATCAGCAACAAGCAGAGCAGCTCAAAAATCTATCAATCGCCGCTCGTAGAACATGCGCTCTAATTGTAAGCGCGATTCGGGCTGACGGCAAGCGGTCGTGACGCGGGCCTTCACCTCACCCGATTGTTAACATTTCCTATGCATCGACTGGTTTGTTTGACCTCCTGAACAGCCATGTTAAAATCAGCGGTTATATTTGAACACGGAGGTGTTTTCTGGAAAGTCTTGAACTTGCCCATTTAGTCGTCGATTCAATCCTTGATAAGAAAGGCAGTGATATCACATTACTGGATATCCGCGAACAAGCTGTTTTTGCGGACTATTTTCTTATTTGCAGCGCTGAGAATAGTCGGCAGATCCGGGCAATCGCAGATGGTATCAGACAAGATACCAAGGAGAAAGCCAGTATTTTGGCCAACTCAATCGAGGGTGAAGCGCAATCTGGCTGGGTCCTGGTGGATTACGGTGACTTACTGATCCATCTGTTCGCACCTGAAACCCGCAGCTACTACGACCTCGAACATTTATGGAACGAAGCCCACGTCGTCCTTCAAACTCAATAAGTCACCATATCTGTTGACGAGTTTCAGCTTTGCCGATCCGCTGACGGAATACGGCCAAGGCGCCGAGGGAACCCGCCGTTGACGCGGACTTGCTTTAGATTGCTGGCTGCAGGCTCCTGCCACTTGTTGACATGGAACTATATAAAGAGAGCGCCGAAACGGCGCTCTTTTTGGTTCTTTCTTGTGTGAAAGTGGGGGCTGGCGGTGTTATTCGCAGATCCAGGGATTGCTGGTGCGAGTCCAATCAACCAGCTCGGCAGCGTCGAAGAAGAGATTCACTTCCTTAACCGCG
>JAHEEY010000110.1 GCA_024640485.1 Chloroflexota bacterium
TCAAGATGCCCATCCCGGTGAAATCGCGCCGCTACGATCAGGCCTTTTACGACGACATGCGCGGCCGGTCAGGTTCCAGTCCGAAGGGCGGCCCAGAGCGCAGCTTTGATGATAAAGTTGACGACTTGTTTGGATAATACCCATCATTCAGCCGCCTTGGAGCCCCGCCGACCGTTACCTATAGTGGGTAGTTTTCCTGCAATCCTGTGGGAGATGCCTGGAAGTCGTCGGAATTTTCCTGCGTTATGACAAATATTCTGTTAAAATGGTCTCGATTGTGGTTACAGGAAGTCAACATTATCGTTCGCCTGGAGAGCATGGCCGTTTGCCAGAAGAGACTCGCCTAATTTCAGCAACCTGGCAACCTTAACGGCTTGCCGGCCAGACGGACCCGAACTTTGTCGAGAGAGCGACCTCATGAGTGATAGAAACAGTGCTCGAGCCAAGATACTCGGTGACCTGATCAGAAATGCGCGCGAATACGTTGAGCGCTCCCAGGAAGCATGCGCCAAAGTATTGAATATTTCGCTAGAGGAATATCAGCAGGTTGAAGAAGGGACCCACTTCATCTCTCTGCCCGGTATGGAAGCGCTGGTCATTTATCTTGGCGTACCCATGGCTTACTTCTGGGGAACCGCCAAGCTGGAAGATGTCCTCTCCCCCGCCAGCTACAGCGACCTAATAAGCCTGCGCCATCGCGTGATCGGCATCTTGCTGCGCCAGCTGCGCCTGCAGGAAAAACGCACTCAAAAAGATCTGGCCGAAGCGCTGGATGTGGATCGCAAGCTGATCCGGCAGTATGAAATCGGAGAAGAACCGATACCATACGTCCATTTAGAGCAATTGTGCCGCTTGTTGGGGGTTCCCGTAGAATATTTCGTGGACGACAAGCACGGCCCCTTGGCCCGCCACGAAGCAGACCAGAAAGTGCGCAAGATGTTCCACCAGCTCTCGCCAGAGATTAGAACCTTCTTGCTCAACCCAGTCAACGAGCGTTACCTCGAGGTCGCCTTGCGGTTGAGCCTGATGGATGTGGGCAAACTGCGGCAGATCGCGGAAAGCTTGCTGGACATCACCTACTGATCACCACAACTTTCTTAAGCAGCTTGTTGCCCCAAAATGAAAACTACAGCAAAATGACAGCCCAAGGGCTGTCATTTTATTATCTAGGTTTCAATTCAGCCCAACCTATTTGGGCGGCTTATTTACGCTAGATGCTGGCGGTCTGTCTGCCCAGGTAAGATAGACGACGATACCAGTTTGGTGCTATCAGATCTCTGGCTGCCAAGGGAGAAGAAGGGTTCATGTCTGACTCAACTGCTGCCGATCTCCAGGAAAAAGGGCTGGCCCTGTTCCGCCGCGGCGAACATGCCAAGGCGTTGGAAACATTCAAAGTCGCTGCTGATGCCTATGCCGCTGCCGAAGACAGCTCTGGTGAGGGAGAGATGCTGAACAACATCGGCGTGATCTACCGGCTTCAAGGCAACACGTCCGACGCCCTTGCCGTCTTCAAAGAGGCGGAAACGATCTTTCACGATTTGGCGGCGTGGGATCAAAAAGGACAGGTGTTGGGAAATCTGGGCGACCTTCATGCGGCCAACAGAAACCGGGTTGAAGCCGCGCGCTGCTACAGTGATGCTGCCGCTTTGTTCGCTGGCGCCGGCGAGCCCGAAAAACAGAGCCAGGTGCTGCGCGCTCTCAGTCTGCTGCGATTACGGCAGGGAAGTTGGCTGGAAGCGATGATGCGCATGGAAGAAAGCCTGAGCTGCCGGCCGCGGATCAGCCTGCCGCAGCGGATGTTCCGCGGGATCCTTCGATTCGCGCTGAACCTTTTTACCGGCCGCTGACGGCGGTTAAGCAGTAGCCGCATCAGACTAGACAGCCGGGTTCAAGAATGAGGTCCGCCTCTGCACCAGATTCAGGCCGATGATGGGACCTAACCAGCCGCAGGGCATTACTAACAGGGCCAGCCAACCTAGTGGGCCGACCTGGAGGAATTCGTGCGACGCTTGAAGGGCAGTGCTGGGATCGAGGCCCGCGGAAATCGACAGTTGAACGAACAATGATTGGCTCAAAATAAGGATAACCGCGGTTACCAGCGCCATAATCAGCAGTTTCCCCAAATTTCGCAGACGTCCGAGGCCTAATACCAAAATCATGACCACTGACCAGACTATCATATATAACGTTGGCATCTCTAACCTCCGGGGAGTCCGATTCACGGCTATGAATCATCCTCTTTATTTTCTTCCATCATCCTTTGGGTCATCTGATAACTAGACGTCTCTCAGAAAGCAAAAGTTCCCGCTCCCGCTGCAGCCTTAGGATATCCGGCATGAATGACATCACAGCCAGCCCCAAATCCCAATTATCACGACGGACCAAGTTCATTTACGGCTTGGGTGACTGGGGCACCTCTGCGGCGACCACAGCGCGAAACGTATTTTGGTTCATCTTTCTCACCAACGTCGTCGGTATCGGCGCCGGCATGGCCGGCACCGTGGTCTTGGTGGGCAAAATATGGGACGGCATCAATGACCCTTTAGTCGGTACCCTCAGCGACAGGCTGAACACCCGATGGGGACGCCGCCGCCCGTTTCTGTTGTTTGGAGCGATCCCTTTCGGACTGACCTTCTTCTTCATGTTCTTCGTCCCGCCCATTAATAGCCAAATCGGGCTGGCTGTCTATTACAGCATCATTTATCTGGTCTTCGATACGCTTTACACTTTAGTCAATGTCCCATATTCCGCGATGACACCGGAACTAAGCGACGATTACGACGAGCGCAGCAGCATCGCCGGCTGGCGCATGGGCATCTCCATCTTCGCCGCGCTGGTCACCGCCGGCAGCTTCAAACTGCTGGCTGAAAATCTCTTTGGCGTCTGGTTTGGGGACCTTCGCACAGGGTACGCCCTGACTGCCGCCCTGTGGGCGGTCACATTGTCCGTCCCCCTGCTTGTTCTCTTCAAGCATATCGAAGAGCCTGCTTATGAACCTTCTACCAGGCCTGATTCCATACATCCCGTCAAGACCTTCAAACAGGTGTTCAGCAACCGGCCGTTCCGGTTGGCGGCAACCATTTATCTCCTTAGTTTCGCTACCGTGGATGTCATTCTTGTCGTTTTTGTGCGTTTTCTGATTGACTATGTCAGAGTGGTCCCTGGCTTTGACAACCTGATATTGGCACTGGTAATGGGAATCGCTTTTGTTACCATGCCGGCAGTCGTCAAGCTGATGCGCCGTTTTGGCAAGCGGCAGACCTATATAGGCAGCATGTCGATGATGGCAGTGGTCATGCTGATCATCAGCCAGGTGCCGCCGGGCGGGCAGAACTGGATCTTGATCGCCGCCATCTTTGCCGGCCTAGGGTTCGGGGCAGCCAATGCGGTCCCCTGGGCGATCGTGGCTGATGTGGTTGAAGAAGACGAATTGAACACCGGCAAACGGCGTGAAGGGCTCTACTTTGGCTATTTAGTCTTCTTCCGAAAGCTGGCTTCTGCCCTGGCCATCTTCGTCGTCGGCCATGTATTGGAAGCGACCGGCTATGTCAGCAGCACCACCGGCAGCGCCTTCATCCAACAGCCGGAGGCGGCTCTTAATGCGCTGCGATTCTTCGTGGGCGGCTTGCCGGCGCTTATGCTGACCCTCTCCACCATCGCAGCCTGGCGCTATCCCCTCAGCCGGGAACGCTTTAATGAGATCCAGAAAGAGCTGGTTTTGCGTCGGGCGCAGAGAGCGGAGTCTGAACAACTACGTAAAGATGAAGATAATCCGCTATAATAATTTCAATAAAATCGGCTTTGACGCAAAAGAAGCCAAACAGAGTCCACATTCTTTAATTGTCTGCGGCGGCGGCGTTGAATCACTCCCCGCGCCCGACATGGGCCCATCAGCGGATAGTCCATTCCCCGCACATTGAAGCTTGGCTGCCAGACAATTGAGTGAATTAACTAAGGAGAAAGCGTATGTTTAATATTGGAGATACCGCCCCTGATTTCGAGCTGACGTCCGATGAAGGTAAATCCGTAAAGCTCTCTGACTTCCGTGGCAAACGGGTAATCCTGTTCTTCTACCCTAAAGCGGATACCCCTGGCTGCACCACGCAGGCGTGCGGTTTCCGTGACAACTTCCCCACAATCGAGGCGGCCGGCGCCACCGTCCTGGGGATCAGCCCCGACTCGCCCGAAACCCTGGCCAAGTGGCGGGCCAAGATGGGATTCCCATACAATTTGCTGGCCGACGTCGACAAAACGGTGGCCAATCTCTACGGCACCTGGGGCGAGAAGAAGATGTACGGCAAGGCATACATGGGCATCATTCGCAGCCATGTGGTCATCGATGCCGACGGCAAATTCGAAGATGTGCAGATTAAGATCAGCCCCAAGGACAGTGTGGAAAAAGCATTGAAACAGTTGGGCTAGACAGTCGGCTGTCGACAGCCGCTGGTTTTTGGCATGGCACAAACGCTGTCAAGAGCGGCATTAACAAATCAGGGGAAGCTGGACCGATCAATGCCCAGCTTCCCCTGATTGCGTTCTAGCGAGATCATGCGGCGGCTGACTACTTCACGATGATAGTTTCCGGCAGGGCCACCCGCTCAAAGGGAAGCAGCGAACCATTCTCGTCAACCGCTTCAAGCCGCGGGAATGTGTCCCCCAAATTCCGATACAGGCCGGTGAACAGCTGATAGTCGCCTGCTGGAACGCCGGACAGATCCAAGGTCAGAGAATCATCGACAATTTCCCCGGCAACCCATTGTCCAGTCGGATAGCTGTTGCCCCGCGGCCAGCCGTCGTTTTGAACAGCCGGCGGCTGTTGAGAATCGGCCGACACCAGATGTACGAATCGGGTGTAATCCAGTCGCCCCGCTGCGGCAGCGCCCCAATAAAGCGTCAAAGACAGCTGCCGTTCCTGCTGGTCCATCTGGTAGCCATGCAGCTGAATGATTGGGCCGGCATCATCTTCAAATGTCGCCGGCAGCGGGGTCACGCCGTCGGGAATCTTGAATTTTGGTTCAGGGAAATGGAATATCAGCCCGTCACCCTGGCGTGTTAGCTGGCCCAAGAATCGGGTGAGGGCCACCTCGCCGCTCTCAATGTCGTACAGCTGGACCATCAGACGATAAGGCAAAGTGTCGGGCAGCTGCTCCGGCAGCTCCAGCGTCAGCCAATCATTGACCCAATAGCCGAGGGGCCAACCGGTCGTTGGAGAAAAGCCGTAGCCTGGTTGGGTATCGAACTGGGCCAAATGGGTGCCGTTAGCATCAATCATACGCAGGGTGATATTGAAATTCTGGCTCAACGGCTGACGGATAAGCCAGGCCAGCTGCAGCTCAACCGACGACATACCTCGCGGGACAGCGTTGACGGCATGCACCGCGAATGGGGGATCGTCCGCTGCCGCTGGGACCAGCGTTTGGCCCACCCGCAGCGGACGGAGCACCAGGTCGCCTCGCAGCCGGTTGGCGGACATCACTGCGTGCCCCTGACTGAGGGTCAGCCGCGGCGCCGCCAATCCCGCCGGGGCGTTGTCCGGTACCGGCAGTTGGAATTTCATCGGGCCCATCTGCAGCGGCTGTGTCTGGACAGCGACCAGCGGCGCCAGTTTGAACCGGTTGGCTGCCGGCGATGCCAGCGAAAGGGTGATTTCCGGCGGGGATGTGGTCAACTTGCCCCCCCAGATCAGGACGATCTCCAGGGTTTCCCCGGGCATAATCTCTTGGTGGCTGTACTGGTATGAGGTCAGCACAAGCCCATTGTCAAACGGGATCCCCTCTGGGCTGTGGTGCAGGTACCCCATTTGACCGAAGTCCCAGCTCAAATTATCGGCGGAGAGCGGCTTCTCAGGTACCACCCTCAGCCCGACCGCGATCAGCAGTACAAAAGCCAGCAGGATGCCGATTTCACGCCGCCGCCGGGGCAGCCGAACGGGCTTGATCAACCAGCCAACTATCAGCAGGGCCGCCAGGGAGAGCAGTTCCGCCCCCAGCCGGAGCGGCGTCCGTTCCAACCGCAAAGTCACCTCATGCTCGCCAGGCGGCACATCCAGGGTGATCAAACCAGATCCCGGCGCCGGCCTTACCTCAACCGGCTGTCCATCCACTTCAGCGGACCAGCCAGGCCAATGCATGGTGGGGAAACTCAGGGTGGCGCCAGCTGCACCCTCTGCCGGCGCGACATCCACCTGCCAGCTCTGGCGCGTCGCTTTGCGGCTGACCAGCCGGTAAGCGCGCAGCGTTCCAGATAACGGCTGGACATGATCCCGATCGCCTGTCGTCAGCCATAAGCTGGTGTACGCTCGCGGCTGGACCGTCTTCGGCAGATATTCAGCACTGACGGTGCTGCCGATATTGCCGGTAAACCATTCGTACTGGGCCAGTTTTTCGGGTGTGACGTCGGCGTCGGTCAGATACAGGTGGGCCGTTTCCAGGCGTCCCATATTGGCAAGCAGCAGCAGGATGACGACAGCCGGCACCACGATCCGTTTTCCAGGCAGCAGGCCTAAGGCTGCTGTTGCCAATGCTGCCGCCAGCGCCTGTACCGACAGGAACCGCCACGGGAATTGGGTAAACGGGAGCAGCGGCAGGTGCGCCCACAAGGGATCGGACAGCGGCGTGATCATGAAGGTGGTAACCAGCAGGGTGATAATGACAAAGGCGGTGTAAGGACGCAGCCGCCGCAGCCGATCCCCCAGCTCCCTGCGGTCCCACAGCCGGCTGCCGAAAAGCAGCATCGCGGTGCCCGCTAGAGCCAAGAGCGCCTGGACCAGCCCAGTGCGAAAAGCGCTACCGCCGTCAGGTTCGTACTCAAAGAAGAAGGTCGGCTGCACCAGGTCGAACCCCCGAAAATGGTTGGCGTAATAGAAGTGGCCCTGGGTTGATGGGTCCAGCTGGGCCAACCCTTTTTCCACCAATGCCGGCAGGAAGAAATGGGCCGCCAGTGAAAACGCCAGGATCAACCCAGCAGCAGCCAGGGCCAGGCTGGCTGTGGGCGACCATTGTCCCCCAGCTTCTGACGGCTCATCTGCCGCTATCCCGTCCTGGCGCGATTGATGCCACCAGCGGGCGACGATGTAGAGCAGCAAGAAGGGGCTGAAAATCATCGCCGATATATTGTGGGATAAGATGAGTCCGGCATAGCTGAGGGCCAGCAGTGCCAGCGGCTTCTTGCGATCTGCCCGCTGGCGGCGGCTGACCAGATCATCCACCGACAGGAGAATCAAAGGATAGAACGCCATCGCCCAAAATTCAGCCAGCGAATCCCCGCGCACATAGACATTGACCATGTGAAAGGGGGCCAGGGTAAATGCGACAGCAGCCAACAGCCCTGACCATTTACTCTTGAACCAGCGCCGTCCCAACGCGAACATGCCGGCCGCGGCGGTGATGAAGCCAGCCAACTGAGCTAGCTGGATCGCCCGGACGTAGCTGAATCCGATCAATCGAAACAGAACGGCGATGTAAAGAGAGAGCGGGGCGTAGTAATTGTAGAAGGGGAAGCCGTAGCCGTAATTAGCGTCAGGCATCCAGCGCACCGGGAAATGGCCGTCAGCCAGGGCTGACTGCAGCTGGTGGAGCCGCTGCAGCAGGAAGGGACTGTCCCCGCCGCCTCGGGTGGTGTTCAACAGCCCGGCTTCACGCATCAAAGGCCAGGCGGCTGCAACCGCTATCAGCAGCGCAGCCGCCTGGAAACCATTTAATGTTGTCACTCTGCCGGCGGCCCTGGATAAAATACCCGTCAGGCGACGCCGGGAGACAGTTGAACGTGAATCACTCATTGATGAGCACGCGGGTGGCCATTATCGGTTCGAAACCGGCAGCAGCCCCGGGTCATCGACCTTACCGTGATTGCTTTCGCAATGCCACGAAAATGAGGACACCCAGCAGAAAAACCGCAATAACCATCACGATAAGGCCGCTGTATGCCGACAAGCCAGACGAGGCTTCGTCAGCCGCGACAGATCCCCCATCATCAGCGGTACCGGCATCCACGGTCGGAGCGGCGCTGTTGTCGGCAACAGCGCTGGCGACGGTAGCCGGCGCGGCACTATCGGCCGGACGAATCCGGCTGCCAAACTCCACACCGTACGTCTTGCCCTCGACGACTTCCAGCACCGCGTTGGCGGCGGTGGTCATTTCCAGACGGCTGGGCACGATCTGAGCGATCTGGTATGAACCTGGTTCCAGCTCTTCAAAGCAGACCGGTGATTCCGTACCAGGGGCGATCGCCTGTCCGACAATTGCCTGACCTTTGGCGACGGTGAAGGTAACACCGGCCATATGCCCTTCGCTGGCATCATGGATCCCGTTGGCATTGTCGTCCGCAAACGCGTTGACACAAATGATGCCGCCCTTGGGCGGTTCAGGGGTAGCCGTGGGCGTGTCGGTCGGCACCGGTGTGTTGGTAGGCGTGAACTCCGGGGTCGGGGTTACTGTAGGGGGCAGCGGCGTTGATGTGGCCGGCGGCGGCGGGGGAGGTGGCGGCGAGGTCGCGGTAGGCGGCGGGCCTACTTCGACCAGGGCGGCGGTATCATACCAGACATCCAAGAACCGGCGGCATTGGCTCACGCCAGCAACGCCCCAGTTGGAGGAAGTCACCACAGTCATCTTGTCGCCGGTGGCAGTCGCCTCAACAGTGAACTGCTGCCATTGGTCATGCGGGGAAGCTTGACCACTCCATACGACATCGCTGTCATACCAGACACCGCTGCCGTTGGGGTCAATGCCAATCTGCATCTGCATATTCAACGCCCGATCTGAAGGTGCCGGCACCGGCTCATTTGAGCCGCGGCCAAAGCCGTACACCGTAAAGCGATAGGTGCTTCCCGGGGTAACCGAGACCGTCTGCAGCATGCCCGCCTTCCAGGTGTCGAACTGCATCCCAACATGCTGGGAGGAAGATCCGTCATGAATAAACTGCGGGCTGACTACCTCAGCACTCCATTGGGGTTTGTAGTTGTATCCGCTGACACATTCCGGGTCTTTGGACTCCGCCCCCGTTTCGTTGTGCCAAGGGCCCCAACCGTGAGCGATTTCATTGCGATCATAGGGCTGCTCGAAACCAGGGTTTTGCAGTAAGTTCGCTCCCTGCTGCGCCGGGGCAGCTGAGGTGGGTGATACCTGGATAGCTATGAGCATTACCATTAATGTAATGATCAATCTTAGTAGATGTTTCTTTTTCATACTTAATCCTTCAAAAATCCTCTTCTAACGCCTCCACACCGGCTAGGCTAATTCAGCTTCGGGATGTGGGTTTCCAAAAGCGAGCCGCATAGAGCAGCCCGCCTGCAAACAATAGCACCAAAATAACAATAATCCCAACAACCAGCGGCGTCAGCGAACCCTCGCTTGCTGGTTCACCGCTGGACGGCATCGCCGTGGCCATCTCTTCAGGATCCCCAACATCGGCCGGGGCGATCGGAACGCTGTTGGCAGTAGGCGTGGGATCTCCCTTTGAGAAACTGCCGAATTCGATATTGAGGACGCTGCCTCTGGTCAAGGTTAAGCTCCAGTTGCCGGCGGTGGTCAGGGTTTCATTCCGACTAATGGAACGGGTAACCTTGTAATCGCCAGGGGTTAGCCCTTCCCAACAATAGGGTTCAGAAATCCCATTGGTGATGTAGTTGCCTACCACCACCGCTTCATTGAAAATAGTGAAGGCGACGTTCACCCTAAAGGGTTCTCCGGCATCATGCACCCCATCTCGGTCGGTGTCCGAGAACGCTTTGATGCAGATCGCGGTTCGAGGCGGCGGCAGCGGCGTGAATGTCGGGGTTGGCGGCAGCCGGGTGGGAGTGACAGTTGGTGTCGGCAGTACCACCGTGGCGGTAGCTGGCGGCGTGCCGTACCCTATGATGAGCTGCTGCCCTGGCTGGATCACCGCGTCCTCAGTGATATCATTTAGCGTCAGCAGCTCCGGCAAGCTGATACCCGCCCCAGCCGCGATACCCCACAATGAGTCATTAGGCTGCACCGTCCGGTAAATCACCCCCTCCGCGTTTGGCGTCGCGGTGGGTGCGGATTGGGCTTGAGCAGCCGGCATCCGCTCGATCAACATCGCGCCAACAGCCCAGCATATGAGGGAAATTAAGATGACGAAATAGCTATTTCGCTTCTGGTGAAACATCGCACCTCAGCCTTCAGAAAATTGGCGGATTGCGGCTGCCGCAGACGCGGCGGCCCTGTTAATTCTCTAGCTGCCATATATCAGCCATTGCCTTTCCAGAGGCATCAATCACCGGCAGCCGCACCTGGGTATGGGCATCATATATGCCGACCAGTATCTGGTGGCGGCTGGGATTATACGGCTGCGGCAGTTCCAACCGGTGGAGATCGCGGATCATCTGCTGCGGCTGCCACCATTGACGAGGCCAGTAGCCGCTAGCCACGGGGGCATCATCCTGAGCCACTTTCACACCGCTTTGATCGAGCAGGTGGACAAAAATCACCAAGTCAGCCGTTATATCCCTCTCTGGCTGCCAGACCAGGGAGACCTCCAACATGCCATCCTCTGTCGACGCCACCGCGGCTTCCCGGAGCAGAAGTTGGCCATCGAAATTGGCGCGGGCTGCGCCATACTCCGGCAGCCGCTCGGCAGCATAGCGCAGATTGAGCAGCGCCGCCTTTTCGTCCAAATCACCTCTAGCCAGCTCGCCTGGGGCTACCGATAGTAGCGAAGCCGGCGGCAGAGCTTGGGGTATAAAATCCAGCGGCCCGTAGGGCCACACATAGATGGCTGCCGGCAGCTGCGGCTGCCCAAGAATCCCATCGTCGGCCTGGAACCTTGCCACTGGGCGCGACCCAGCGATGAACGGGATGGACGACCATCCCGACCAGAGGCGCTCGTCTACAAAGACTGTTGTTCCCAACGGTTCGGCGGCGATCTGGTCTGCCATATCGACCGCCGCCTGCTCAAATAGATAGGCGACTTCCGTCTGCTTGCCGTAAGCCTGATAATCGACGGCCGTCTTGACTGTCGTCGCCGCCAGAAGCAGCAGCACCAGAGCGCGCCGGGCATTCACCGGAACCGCCGTCCACTGCCACAATTGGGACAAACCGATGGCGGGCAGCATCAACACTGCCGGCAGCAGGCCGACAGCACGCAGAAAATGCGGTGTGTCTTCGGCAAGGATCGTCGGCCCTAGCATGGTTGCCATCCATAACAACAAGGTCATCGCCGCCGGCTGGCGCCACCGCCGCAGAGTCCATATCAACCCAACTAAAAAGGGGGCCGCCATGAATAGGTCGAAGATCGGGCGCCCGGCTGGGTTGTGGCGCAGAATGTCATCACCTCGCCACAGGAACATCCCGGCCGCTTGAGTCAGGTGCCGCCACATCGTCCCCCACAGATCGCCGCCGTTGACCGTCTCACTAAGAATCGAGACCTGGCCCGTCCGGCCGAAGAGGATGTCCGGCTGATTCGCCACCATCACCCCCAGGGGGAGCAGCAGCAGAAATGCCCCCAAACCAAACCAGAGCACACCTGGCCACGCTTGACGCAGCCGGCCTCGCCACAGCAGGTAGCCGCCGATTAGGAGCAGCAGCAGCGGCGTAA
>JAHEEY010000531.1 GCA_024640485.1 Chloroflexota bacterium
ATGGCGCTGAAGCGGATCAGCCGCTGTCATCCGTTTAACCCCGGAGGCTACGACCCGGTGCCGTAACCGGGGGAATTGGCTGGGGCGACCGACGGCTGACGCCGCCGCTCGCCGTTCAGGCTTCCCCCTCACTGTGTTTCATCTGGAGGCACTCTTTGTACGCAGCTAAACGGTCGCTGAAGCGGCCCGCTATTTTTGTATTCTTGGCAGCCAGTTTCATCCTGGCTGCTTGTGGTACTGGAGGGACGACATCGAACTGGCCGGGACTGTCGACTGACGGTGCCAATCTGTTCGTGGCCTACGGCCCCGGGATCATCGCCTTTGAGGCCGAGTCCCAGGCGAAATTGTGGAGCTACCCCGAAGAGCCCAACAGCACCCTGTTGTTCTTCGCGGCCCCCTCGGTATCGGACGGACAGCTGGTTTTCGGCGATTACGGCGCTTCCCAGGGGATGTTCTCTCCGCGGAAGGTGACCACCATCTACGCCTTGACCGACATCGGCACCCGCACGCCCACCGTTTTGTGGGAGCAGGCAGATTTAGCCCCAGGGGCGATCGTGGGTTCGCCGCTGCAGGTGGGCAACATCGTCTATGTGGTCACCGGCGATAACTACGTCTACGCCTTTGACAGCGAAAGCCAACAGATGGTGTGGAACGAGCCCTTTATTGCCCAAGGCAGTATCTGGGGCCGCCCGGCATACCATGAGGGTATCCTGTTCGTCAATTCGCTGGATGATACCGTCTACGCCATTGACGCTCAGAGCGGCAAGGAGTTGTGGGAATCGACCCTGGGCGGGGCCATTGTCAGCGCCCCGGTGACCGACGTCGACCTGGTCTTTGTTTCCAGCTTTGACCACAAGCTGCATGCCCTGGAGATGGCTACCGGCGCTGAGCGGTGGTTTGTACAGGCGGAAGATTGGGTCTGGTCCGCGCCAGGTTACCTGGACGGGACGGTGGTGTTCGCCGATATCAAGGGCAACGTGTTTGCCGTGGACGGCGAGAGCGGCGATGAACTGTGGAGCCAACAGCTGGCCTACCCGGTGCAGACGATGCCGCTGCTGGTCGGCGACAAGGTCTACCTGGCTACCGAAGGGGACAAAGAGCTGGGCCAGGGGATGCTGACCGCGCTGTCGATGGCAGACGGCTCCACCTTGTGGGAAAAGAGCACCCCAGCTCCCTTGTATACAACGCCTGTGGCTGTCGGCACCGACGTGGTGGTGGCGATGCAGGGTGAAACGACTTTGCTGATGGCGTTTGATCTGGAAACGGGCAGCAAGCAGTGGGAAATCTCCCCACCGCAGAAGTAAGCATAGCACGAAGAGAAAGAAGGTAACGATTTATGTGGGACCAATTTGTAATCAATCCCATGATCAACGCGCTGTTGCTGCTCTATGATTTCCTGGGCAACAACTTCGTCTTGGCCATTGCCGTATTTACCATTCTGATTCGACTGGTGACGCTGCCCCTTAACTTGAAGCAACAGCGCTCCAGCATGAAAATGCAGGAGATGCAGCCGCAGATCAAGGCGATTCAGACCAAATATAAAGACAATCCGCAGAAAATGCAGCAGGAGTTCAAGAATATCGGCTACAACCCCGCCGATACCCTGACCGGCTGCCTGCCGATGCTGATCCAGATGCCGATTTTGATCGGGCTGTACCGGGGCATCATCTATCTGCTGGGCTCGACTCCGCAGTCGCTGTTTGAGCTGACCCAACGGGTTTACGGCTTTATCGATTTGACCACCCTGCTGCCTATCTCCAGTAGGTTCCTGTGGATGGACCTGGGCAAGCCGGACCCGCTGCTGGTGCTGCCGATTTTGGTCTTTGTGACCATGTTCGCCCAGCAGAAGCTGCTCACCCCCGCTGCCAAGAAGAATGACGGCAAAGAAAAGGATGACAACCCGGCGGCGGCGATGACCCAGTCGATGCAGTATACGATGCCGATCATGTTCGGTTTCTTCTCTCTGCAGTTTCAGGCGGGGCTATCGGTCTATTTCGTTTTGAGTAATCTGATTGGTATCGCTCAGGGGTATTATGTGCGCCAGGTGCTGCCCAAAGAAGAAGCGGCAGCCAAGGCTGCCATCCCCCAGAGCAAAATGCCCGAGCCGCAAGAGATGCGGACGCAGATCAGTGCCGGCAGCAGTTACGAGCGGAAGCAGAAGTCTAAGCAGTCGACCTCCAAGCGGAAACGCCGGTCGGCCAAGCGATAGGAACAGGTGAACCATGTCAAACCAAAAGCGCGAAATTGAGTCACGAGGACAAGATGTTGACGCGGCCATCGCAGCCGGACTGAAACAGCTTGGCGTAAAAATGAGCGACGTCATTGTCGACGTTGTTGACGAAGGAAACCGGGGGCTGCTGGGTATCGGCAGCCGTCCGGCGGTGGTGCGGCTGATGGTGCTGTCTTCGCAGGCGCCGCCGCCAGCGAAGCCGGCTCCGAGAGAGGAACCGAAACAGGAACCGAAGCAAGAGCCGAAACGGGCTCCCAGACAGAAACGGAGCGAGGCGCCGCGGACTGCCCGGCCCGCCCGCAGCCAGAAGCCTGCGCGTCCGGCCGACAGCGGCGACGAGTGGACAGAAGAAGAGCACAGCACTGAACAGATCCTGGAAACCGCGGTGGAAATCGTGCAGGGGCTGTTGGAGAAGATGGATGTCACCGCCACGGTGAGCGGCCGTCTCTCGGAAGTGGATGATGTCACCGGCCGGCAGATCCCGATTTTGGATATCAACGGCGATGACCTGGGCGCCTTAATCGGCACCCGGGGTGAGACGCTGAACGCCATCCAGCATATCAGCCGGCTGATGGTGGGCCACAAGCTGAAGCAGCGGATCGCGTTTGTGGTCGACATTGAAGGGTATCGGACCCGCCGGGAGCAGGCGTTGGGCCGGCTGGCGGAGCGGATGGCCCAGAAGGTGTCGTCCCGCAATCGGGCGATCAGCCTGGAGCCGATGCCCCCCCACGAGCGGCGGATCATTCACATGACCTTGCGCGACGACAAGGAAGTGTACACCCAAAGCACCGGCGAAGGCCGTCGGCGGAAGGTGCGGATCCTGCCGAAGGAGTAGGATTCGCGGGATAGCTAGTCTGTATGTAGAGCGCAGAGAAGAGTTTCTTCTCTGCGCTTTTTTTGTGCCGGGGGACGGTCCGGCGGGGGCGATGACGCGGGGATCTGCCGGGGGTGGCGGTGGCGGATCGGACCGCGGGATACGGGATGGCGTGATGTGGCAGGGCGATGGGCGCGGGTGGAGGCGTGGGCACGGGGGGTGTAGGGGCAAGGCACCGGGGGCGGTGTCTC
>JAHEEY010000111.1 GCA_024640485.1 Chloroflexota bacterium
CTCATGGCTCTGCCTCCTGTCTGGCGTGAAGCGCCGGTTAGACCCGCTGGATGATGGTGGCGATTCCCATACCGCCGCCGATGCACAGGGTGATCAGGGCGGTCTCTAGATCCCGCCGCTCCAATTCGTCCAGGGCGGTGCCCAGCAGAATCGCCCCGGTCGCTCCCAGGGGATGGCCCAACGCGATGGCGCCGCCGTTGACGTTGATTTTCTCGGTATCCTGGATGCCCAAGTCGCGCATGAAACGCATCGGCACCACCGCGAACGCTTCGTTGACCTCGAACAGATCGATGTCGCCGGCGTCCATACCGGCCATTTTCAGCGCCTTCTTGCTGGCTGGGCCGGGGCCGACCAGCATGATAGTCGGCTCGGTGCCCACCAATGCCGCCGCGGCGATGCGGGCCCGCGGTTTCAGCCCCATCGACTCCCCCTTGTCCTTGTCGCCCACCAGCACCAGGGCGGCGCCGTCGACGATGCCGGAGGAGTTGCCGGCGGTGTGGACATGGTTGATCGCTTCCAGCTGGGTGTATTTGCTCAGGGCGACATCGTCGAAACCCATGCCGCCCATCATCTCGAAGGCCGGCTTCAGCCCCGCCAATGTCTCCACGGTGGTGCCGGGGCGCATATACTCGTCATGCCCCAAGATGATCAGCCCGCTGCTGTCTTTGACCGGGATCACCGAGCTGAAATGGCCGCTGTCGTGGGCGTAGGCGGCCCGGTTCTGGGAATCGACGGCGAACTGGTCCAGCTCTTCGCGGCTGAACCCCTCCAATGTGGCGATGAGATCGGCGCTGATCCCCTGGGGGACAAAGCGGATCTTGCCGCTGACCTGGGGGTCGAAGGCCATGGGGCCGCCGTCGGAGCCCATGGGCACCCGCGACATCGACTCCACTCCGCCGGCGACCACCAGCCGCTCCCAGCCGGAGCGCACTTTCATCGCCGCCAGGTTGACCGCTTCCAGCCCGGAGGAGCAGAAACGGTTCAGCTGCATGCCGGGGACGTCGACGTCCCAATCGGCATAGAGCGAAGCGGTGCGGGCGATGTCGCCCCCCTGGTCGCTGACCGGGGTGACGCAGCCCAACACCAGATCATCTACCTGGCTGGTGTCCAGTTCAGAGCGCCGCTCCAGCTCCCGCAGCAGCCCAGCCAGCAGTTCCACCGCCTTGACCTCATACAGGCTGCCGTTCTGCTTCCCTTTGCCCCGGGGGGTGCGGATGGCGTCGAAAATGTAAGCTTCTCTGGTCATCGGTTCCTCCTATCTCCCACGTCGATCCGCCCGGCGGCAGGCGCCGGCGGCTGGCTCAGCCCCTTTGGGCTTGGGCGCAGCGGCTGGCATGAACGCCAGCCGCTGCGTATGAAAATCATAGTACCAAATCAGCCGGCGGTTGTCACTCCCCGGCGGCCTCGAAATCGGCCACCGCCTGCCGAATCACGTCCGGCACCCGGGTCGGCTTGCGGCTCTTCATGTCGATCAACACCGCGGTCACCTCCCCGCTGGCGATCAGCTCCCCATCGGCGGCCCGGTAGGCGCCGCAGTTGATGGTCAGGGAGCTGTTGCCGATGCGGGCCATGGTGGCGTGGACGTGGAGCAGGTCCTCGAACAGCGCCGAGCCGTGGTATTGGCAGTGGGCGTCGACGTAAAAGATATCCAGCCCCATCTCCTGCATCTTCTGCCAGGGGCAGCCGATGGCCCGGAAGTAGCCGCTGCCGGCCTCGTCGAAATAGGTCAGGTAGTTGCCGTAAAAGACGTGCCCCTGCCCGTCGGTGTCGGCATAGCGGACGGCGATGGGATGGTAGAAACGGTATCGGCGATCTTCCATAACGGCTTATCCTTCCTTCAGCTGTGACTTTAATATTTTACCGGTGGCGGTCATCGGCAGGGTGTCGCGGATCTCCACCACCCGGGGGTATTTGTAGGCCGCCATCTGCTCCCGGCACCAGTTGATGATCTCCTCCGGTTCTGCCGAGGCGGATTCTTTGAGCACCACGAACGCCTTGACCTCTTCGCCGCTCTTCTCATCAGGGATGCCGATGACCGCCGCCAGGGAGACCGCCGGATGGGTCATCAAGACCTCTTCCACCTCGCGGGGGTAGACATTGTAGCCGCCGCGGATGACCATATCCTTGAGCCGGTCGACAATGAAGATGTAGCCGTCTTCGTCGATCTTGCCCAGGTCGCCGGTGTGGAACCAGCCGCCGCGCATCGCTTCGGCAGTGGCCTCAGGCCGTTTGTAATACCCTTTCATCACATTGTGCCCCCGGACCACGATCTCGCCCACCTCATTGACCGGCAGCGGCTGGTCGTCGCCGTCGACGATGCGCACCTGCACCCCGTAGACCGGCTGCCCCACGGAGTTGATCTTGCGCATCCCCCGGCGGTCATTGAAGCTGACCGTGGGCGAAGTCTCCGAGAGGCCGTACCCTTCCAAAATCTGGGCGTCGAACAGGGTCTCGAAGCGGCGCATGATCGCCTCCGGCATGGAAGCGCCGCCGGCGCCGCACACCCGCAGATGGGCCTTCATCGGCTCCACATCCATGCCGGTGGCGTCGATGGTGTTGAGCATGGCCCAATACATGGTGGGCACCCCGCCGAAGATGGTCACCTTCTCCTTGCCGATGAGCCCCAGGACCATTTCCGGGTCGAAGCGGGGGACCAGCAGGTTGGTGGCCCCGGCGTAGATGGCGCTGTTCATCATCACCGTCTGGGCCATGGAGTGGAACACCGGCAGCACGATCAGCTGCACGTCGCCGGGATGGGTGTCCAGCAGGTCCTGGCTGATCACCGCGTTGTAGAACATATTGAAATGGGACAGCTCCGCCCCTTTGGGCTGCCCGGTGGTGCCGGAGGTGTACAGGATGACCGCCGAATCCTGCGGGCCGGTCTGCACCGTGTCGAAAACAGGGGATTGGGCCGCCATGAACATCCCCAGGGTGGGCACCCCTTCGAAGGGGGACGCCGCTCTTGGGTCGGCGGTGATCAGCACGAAATGCTCGCAGCCCGCCGTCTCCTGGAAGCCGGCGTACCCTTCGGAGCCCATGGGCAGCCCGGGGATATCCTGCAGGCAGAAGAGCGCTTTGGCGTCGGAATCGGCCAGATGGTAGGCCACCTCCCGCCCTTTGAGGAGCACATTCAGGGGCACCACCACCGCCCCCGCTTTGAGGATGCCGTAGTAGACCATGGGGAAATAGGGGAAGTTGGGGCAGCTGAGGGCTACCTTATCTCCCGGCTGGATGCCTAAAGCCACCAGCCCGTTGGCCACCTGATTGGCGGCGCCGTTGACCTGAGCGTAGGTCAGCCGGCTGTCTCCGAATATGAACGCTTCCGCCGCCGGGCTGCGCCGGCTGCTCTCTTCCAACAACATCGATAGATTCAACATGATTCAGCCTCCTGTTGGCTAAACGGCTCCCTTCCGAAGTGGCTTCGATGTGTCCCCCAATGGTCGCCAATACAATTCAACGGATCGTCTGGTTCAGCGATTCGACGGCGGCGCGGTAATCGGCGACCATCTCCTCGACAACCTGGGCTATCGGTAAAATCTGCCCCGCCTGGGCCACACTCTGCCCGGCGCTCCACAAATCCCGCCAGCGGCGGGAGGCCAGATGGGGCTGTTCCTGGAAATCGGCGATGCTCTCCGCCAGCCAGGCGGCGCTGTTGCCGGTGATCTGGTCGGTGATCACGATCGACTCGGGCCCGGCGTCGACCACCGCCTGTTTGTAGGCCGCCGAGGCGCCGGCTTCCTCGGTGGCGATGAAACGGGTGCCCACCATCACCGCGCAGGCGCCCACCGCCAGCGCCGCCGCCATCTGGGCGCCGCTGCTGATCCCGCCGGCAGCCACCACCGGCAGGCCGGTATGCTGCCGCAGATAGGGGACCAGCACCAGGGTGGAGATGGTGCCGCAGTGCCCCCCGGCACCGGCGCCCACCGCTACCAGCCCGTCGACTCCCCGGTCTCGCGCTTTCAACGCCTGCTCCAGCTTGATCACATCAGCGAATAGGACCCCGCCGTTAGCGTGGACATCGTCCAGGATCAGCGCCGGATTGCCCAGGGAGCTGACGAAGAAGGTCACCCCGGCGTCCAGGCAGATTTTCAGCTGCTCCTGCCAGGGGAACTTACCGGAGACGTGGATGTTGACCCCGATGGGCTGGTCGGTGATATCCCGGATGCGGGCCAACGCCGCCTTCAGCGCTTCCGGGGTGCGGTAGTTGGGCAGCGGAAAAGCGCCCAGGATGCCCGCCTGGGAAGCCGCCGCCACATACGGCTCGTAGCTGACCAGGAACATGGGGGCGGCGATGATCGGGTAGCGGATGCCCAGCAGCCGGGTGAACTCGGTGTTGATGCTCAAACGATCTCCGCCTGCTCCTCAACCATCCGCCGGCACTCCCGGATCACCTTGCCCGCTTCCATCAGGATGGTCATCCGCTGGGCCTGCAGCGACCCTTCGCCGTGGAGGGCGATGGTCTCGCGGTCGGCGCCGCTGATCCGCCGGATCAGGTCGAACATCCGCAGCCGGGCTTCGGTGGAGAAGCCGGCCTTGCCGCCCAGATAATGCTCGATGTCGGCCCGCAGCTCCGGCAGCAGGAAATCCTTATGGGTGGGGGCGGTGACCAGCAGCCCGCCGGCCAAATCCTGCACGATCTTGATCACCTTGTGGTACTCGTCGGCGAAATAATATTTGGCGATGTTGGTGCTCACCGGGTTGGGGACGGCGATGCCGCCGTAGGTGACGAAGTCGAGGCAGGCGGCGTAGCTCAGGCCGCGGAGGGTCTCCAGGTAGATGACCAGGTCGGTGAGCTTTTCACGCACATGGGGCGCTTTGGCGATGCCGTTGAAATCGGCAATCGCCTGGGCCACCCCCAGGAACTGCTCCGACATGGGGATGCGGTAGGCGCAGCCGGTGCGGCGGTGCATCAGGGCGAAGTTGTACACCAGGGTGGCGGCGTGCTGCCACTCGCCGCACAGGAAGACCCGCTCCCAGGGGACGAAGACATCGTCGAAGATGATGAAGGCGTCGGTATGCACCCGTACCGGCCGGCTGTTGGGGAACTCCAGGTCGGAGATGTGGGATTGGAAGGGGCGGCAGATCATCTTCACCCCCGGGGTATTGCAGGGGATGGCGAAGGCCACAGCGTAGTCGGCATCCTCGGCGGTCATCGCCCGGCTGGGGATGACGAAGATCTCGTTGCTGTAAGGGGCGCCGGTGATATGGATCTTGGAGCCGCGGACCACGATGCCGTCGTCCCGCCGTTCCACTACCCGCAGGTAGTAGTCGGGGTGGCTCTGCCCGGGGTCGGAGGGGCGCAGGGTGCGGTCCCCTTTAACGTCCGACATGGCGGTGACCACGGCGATGTCGCTCTGCTTGAGATAGGTGCGGAACGCTTCGATACGGCGGATATAGTCGGCGTCCCCCATGATGTTGGCGGTGATGGCGATGGCGTTGAGGGCGTCGGCGCCGATGTCGTGGGCCAGAGGGATGAAGCCGTCCCCCATGCGGGTGGAAGCGACGATCAGCTTGAACTGCTGCAGCAGGTCGTCGCCGGTGAGCGGCATGTGGTAATACCGGTTGATCTCCTCACCCAGCCCTTCATCGAACACCGTGGCCAGATCATGGTATTCCGGCATCTCCGCCAGCTCATAATCCAGCGCCATGGTATCGACGCACACCGATAGGTCGGGATGGGTGGTCACATTATCCACCCGCTCCCCTTTGTAATAGAGCACCCTGCCGTCGTTGAGGCTTGCTTTGTACTGTGCCGCGGTCTTTAAGCCCATCGTTTCCTCCTGTGGAGTCAGTGGGTCAGCCGCCCGCTGGAGATGGCGGGCGGCCGACCGCTGTCGGATCGGACGGCCTGCAGCCCTTTCGCCAGGGCGCAGGGCCGCTGCTGCCTAATCCAATTCGGGGACGCCCCGGTGGTACCAGGGGAAGATCGACTCTTCGAAGCTGCTCCCCTGCATGCGGTCGACACACATCACCGCCGAGAGGGAAGCGCCGTCGACGCCGCCGCCCCACAGCCGTTTGCCGTACTGATCGCCGGCGAAGTAGAGCCCTTCCACCCAGGGAGAGGCCACGTCGGGCCGTTCGGCGCCGATGGGGCGCCAATGGCCGTAGGCGTCGGGGGATGGGGTCCAGATGATGAACTCCACATCTTCATCCCAGGTGGGGAAGGTCGCTTTGGCCCACGCCTCGCACAGCTCGATGACCCGGTTGACCCGCTGGCGGTCGCGCATCTCCTTGTCAGTCAGCGCCGTGGAGAAGAGGAACTCGTACTGCCCTTCCCGGCCCCGTTTGGAGCTGCCGTCGCCCCAGGCGGTGAATTCACACATGACCATGTCCACCGCGCCGATATACCCTTCACCCTTGATCACCCCGGGCATGTAGACGAAGCTGCGCTGGTCCAGGCCGATGTCCTGCCACAGGCTGCGCTTGGTGCCGCACCAGCCGGTGAGCAGCCCGGCGCCCCAGAAATCGTTTTCCAACTGGTCGGCCCAATCGGTGGGGAACAAAGATTTGTCCAATACTTTGAAGATCCCTTTAGGGGGGATGGTGCAGATGACGCTGTCCGCTTTGATCATCTGGCTGCCGTCGCCGTTCTTCAGCTCCACCCCCACCACCTTGCCCTTCTCGGTGAGCACCTGCTTGACGGTGGCGTTGCGGCGCACTTCGCCGCCGTTGGCCAAAACCACCCGCTCCATCGCCTGGGGAATGGCGATACAGCCGGGCTCGTCGGCAGTGGCCACCGAGCCGGAGATCAGGTTCATCCGGATGTGGCGGGCGATGGCCATGTATCCCAGGAAATCGCCGGCAGGGGTCATCGCCGGCTCCGCCTGGGCGGTCTGCGAGGCCGCCAGCACCTTGATGTAGTTGTACGCCTCGGGATGCATCCCCCGGGCCAGCAGCCAATCCTGAAGCGGGGTCTTCATCAGTGCCGCCATATCCTCAAAGGTGGAGGTGCCCATCTGGTACAGCTGCTCCATGGTCTTCTGGAACCCTTCCTCGCTCATCCACTGGTACGGCTGCCCTTTGTCCACCTGGTAGGGGATACCCGGCTTGCCGGCGCCGTCTTCCCCTTCCCCCTGCCAATCGACGAAACCCAACCCCCGGTTGAGGGGCATGTTGACGAATTCGCCTAAATGGTCCAGCAGGCAGTGGGCCCGGCTCTTGTTGCCCCAGAAGAGGCCGTGGCCGCCCGCCTCGAAGGTGCGCCCGTCCAGCAGCTCCTGCTCGAAGATGGTCTCAATGTCGGGGGTGCATTTGCCCAGATAGCAGGCCGAGAGGGGCAGCGAGCGGCGGAACCCTTCGGCATCCAATTCGACGCCGTCGGCATATACCTTATTCCCCTTGCCTACGTAGGAGAGGGTCCGCCCGCCGATCCAGGGGGCCCGCTCCAATACCAGTACTTTCTTGCCGAACTCTTTCGACAGCATGGCGGCAGCGCCCATACCGGCGACGCCGGCACCGATTACGATGACATCATACTCATTACCCATGTTGTTCCTCCTGTGGGTCCCCTGGCGATGCCGGGGGGCAAATCGGCCGCGGCTACAGCGAGCTGCCGCCGTCCATGACGATAATTTGGCCGGTGATGTAGGCCCCCGCCCCGGAGAGCAGCGCCAGGGCCATCTGGGCCACCTCTTCCGGCTCGGCGATCCGCTTCAAAGGCATCTGGGCCAGCTCCCGCTCCATCAGCGGCTCATTGCTCCACAGCGCCTGGCTGAACCTGGTGCGCACCACCCCCGGCGCCAGGGCGTTGACCCGGATGTTGTGCGGCCCCAGCTCCAAGGCCATCGCTTCGGTGAGCATGTTGATCGCCGCTTTGGAGATGCAGTACACCCCCAGCCCCTTGTCGGGGCTGACCCCGCCCACGGAGGAGATGTTGACGATATTGCCCCCATCCCCCTGGGCGATCATCATCTTGGCGGCAGCCTGGGAGACCAGGAAATACCCTTTCAGGTTAGTGTCCATGATCACGTCGAAGGTGCGCTCTTCGATATCGACCAGATGGGCCATCACCGGATTGGTAGCGGCGTTGTTGACCAGGATATCGAGCCGGCCGAATTCCGACGCCACCTGCGCCATCATCGCCGCCAGCTCTTCCGGCTTGCGGTTGTGGGCCGCCAACGGCAGCGCCCGCCGCCCCATCGCTTCGATCGCGGCCGCGGTCTCCGCCAGGCTCTCCAGCCGGCGGGCGCTGACCGCCACATCGGCGCCGGCGTCAGCCAAAGCCAGGGCGATCGCTTTGCCGATCCCGCGGCTGCCGCCGGTGACCAGCGCTTTCTTGCCCGCTAATGAAAGAAATGATGCATCCATACCTCTCCTCCTTGAACGAAATCGGTTCAGCAATCTGTCAGTTTGCCGGGTTGGTTTTGGGGAACCAGGGGATCAAGCCGCTGGCCCGTCCGCTGCCGCCGGGCTAGTCCGCCTTGATCCCGTGCAGAATCAGCCCGACCCACTCGGAGTTGCCCGGCTCGACGCCCCCGTGGCGGTAGGCGAAGGTGCGCTGCAGCACCAGGATCGTCTCAGCGGCGGCGTCCACATCCATCTGGCGGAAGGTGCCCCGGCCGACCCCTTCCCGCAGCAGATTGATCAGGATGCCCCGGATGCCCTCTTCCACCTGGTGGACCCGATCCCCCAGGAAGGGGGAAAACAGCTGGTCGTCGTCGGACATCACCCGGCCCAGGAAGACGTTGTCGTCGAAATAGTTGTTGGTCAGGACGCAGAGCGTCTCCAGCTTGTCCAGGGGGTCATCCAGCTTCTTGATCTCATCCATGCAGTAGCGGCGCAGCTTCAGCGCCTCGTACATCACCAGCTCGGAGAGCAGCTCTTCCTTGCTGCGGAACCGTTTATAGAGGGTCCGTTTGGAGATGCCGGCGGCCTCGGCGATCTCGTCCACCGCGGTCTTGCGGAAGCCGTAGCGGCTGAACAGCACCTTGGCGGTCTCGAAAATCTGCCGTTTTCGCTCTTCTTGCTTTTTAGACATACAGCCGCTCCTGCCTGGTCTGATTCAAACGTTCATTACCAGCCGCCGGGCGGCTACAGCCCCAACGTCTTGGCGATGATATTCTTCTGGATCTGGGAGGTGCCCCCGCCGATGGTCAGCACCAGCACGTCGCGCAGATAGCGCTGCAGATCAAATTCGAAGGTCCCCCCGGCAGCTCCCAGCAGCTCCAGCCCCCGCAGGGCGATCCCCTTGGCGGTCTCGGTGCAGTACAGCTTGGACATGGAGGTCTCCCGCAGGCAGTCGGCGCCGGCACGGACCAGATCGGCGGCGTGGTAGGCCAGCCGGCGGGCCGCTTCCAGTTCGGTGGCCATCTCCACGATGGTGTGGCGGACCGCCTGGTACTGGTCCCGCTGGGCAGCCGGCTGGTAATGCTCGCGGGCGTAGGCGATGGTCGCTTCCAGCGCCGCCTGGCCGATGCCCAGGGCGCAGGCGGAGAGGGCCAGCCGCTCGCTGTTGAGCAGGTTGACCATCTGCTGCCACCCCTGGTTGAGGGCGCTCTCGCCGCCCAGGATCAGCTCCGCCGGCACCAGCACCTGGTCATAATGGACGGCGCAGGTATTGGAGCCGTGGTACCCCAGCTTGTGCAGCGGTTTGGCGCTGTAGCCGGGGGAGCGGGTATCCACCAGGAAGGAGGTCAGCCCGCCGTGGCGGGAGGGGGCGGTGCGGGTCAGGGTGACCACCCAGTCGGAGACCCCGGCGCCGGTGATGAACATCTTCTCGCCCGTGATCCGGTAGCCGCCGTCGGCAGGCACCGCTTTGCAGGCCACGTTGGCGGCGTCGGAGCCGGCGTTGGGCTCGGTCAGGGCGAAGCTGAAATGGAGCTTCCCCTGGGCCAGCAGGGGCAAGAAGCGCTCCTTCTGCTCCTGGCTGCCGTTGCTGTTGATGATGTCGTTGCCGTAGAGCATGATGTTGCCGATGACCCAGGCCAGGGTGGGCATCCCCCGGGAGAGCTCTTCGTAGATGGGCATGGCGTCCACCGAGAACAGCCCCATGCCGCCGTACGTCTCCGGGATGTTGACCCCCCACAAGCCGGTGGCGCCGAACGCTTCCAGCAGCTCGTAGGGATAGCGGTCTTCCCGGTCGATCTCCCGGGCCAGGGAGAGGGGGATATGGCGCTTCACGAAATCGCGGGCCAGGCCGCGCAGATGTTCCTGCTGGGGGGTCGATGCCATCGCTTACCGCCTCCTGTGCATCAGGAAATTCATATCAAATTCCATCACCACGGTCTGGTCCTGCTTGCTGACCGTGTAGCGCATCTTGCAGAACCCCTGCTCCGGGCGGCGGCTCTCTTTCAGCTCGGTCACTTCGGCCAGCAGGGTGAGGGTGTCGCCGATGAACACCGGCGCCGGGATGCGCATCTTGTCCACCCCCAGCCAGGCGATGACCGAATCTTTGGCCTCGCCGGTCAGCCCCATCAGCCCTACCGCCAGGGCGAAAGTCAGGGGGCCGTGGACCAGCCGCTGTTTGAAGGGGGTGGCGGCGGCGTATTCGGCATCCATATGCAGGGGGTAGAAATCCATGGTCAGCCCGGCCCAGGCGACCAGGTGGGCCTCGGTGACGGTGATCCCCATGCTGTGAAACTGCTGTCCCACGGTGAATTCTTCCCAATATTTCTCAGGCATCGACGGCTCCTTTCTTCCAGGCGGCCCCCGCCGGCTTGAACTTGGGCAGGCTCAGCTCGCCGGAAACACGCTCAAAGGTGACCTCGACCGGCATCTCGCAGCGGGCATCTGCCGGATCGCATGCCACCAGGGCGCTCATCATCCGCACCCCTTCCTCCAGCTGGATGATGGCGATGATAAAGGGCATCTGCTCCAGAAAGGCGGAGGGGGCGTTGTTTTCCACCACGGTGAAGCTGTACACGGTGCCCCGGCCGGAAGCCTGCACCCAATTGACTCTGGGTGCCCCGCAGTACGGGCAGTGCCGCCGGGGATAGAAGATGTGATGTCTGCAGCTGGGGCACTGCTGGATCAGCAGGACCCCCTCTTGTGCCGCCTTCCAAAATGGTGCCGTCCAGGGTGCCTGGGGCGGCGTCGGTATGATGGACATGAATTCTCCCTCGTTGTCGAAAGATCAGGGGATCTCATTCCCCAAAATGGTGACGTGGGCGTCGACGTAGGTGCCGCCGGTGGCGGTCTCTACGGCGAAACGGGCGCCGTCGACCTGGCGCTCCCCCGCTTTGCCCATCAGCTGACGGGCCGCTTCTACTAAGATGGCGATGCCGCCGCCGGCACCGGTGTGCCCCTGGGAAAGCATGCCGCCGTTGGTGGTCATGGGCAGCCGGCCGCCGGGCCAGGTATGCCCCTCCAGGACCATCCTGCCGGCCTCTCCCCTGGGGGCCAGCCCCAGCTCTTCCAGGGCGATCAGCTGGAACACCGGATAGGAATCATACAGCTCCGCCAGATCGATGTCGGCGGGGGTGATGCCGGCCATCTGGAACGCTTCCCGGGCGGCATCAGCATAGCCGAAGCGGGTCAGATCCGGCTCCTGGGAAAGGGCGAAGTGGGTCACC
>JAHEEY010000532.1 GCA_024640485.1 Chloroflexota bacterium
CTCAATCTGGCTGGGCGAAGCTGGCCTCCAGGAAACCCTGGACGAGCTGATCCCCCAAGGCGATCTTATCCTTCAGGATGCTGCTAAGTAATCATTAGCGGTTCCCTTGACTGAATAACTCGCGTGCCTGCGGATGGTATCCTATCCGCAGGCACGCACCTTTACTTTTGGAGTAGCTTATGAATGGTGGATTGCGCCTGAAAAAGGGTGAGCGCTTTTGGCTCTGGATCTTTCTGGCCCCTACCATTGTCGGGCTGTTGATCGGCTCGCTGGGTCCCGTACTCGCGGCAGTCGGCATCAGTTTCACCGACTGGGATGTCATCACCCCGCCCACCTTCGCCGGCCTGGGCAACTATCAACGGCTGTCTGCCGATCCTACCTTCGCCAAGGCGATTCGCAACACCGCTTACTACGTGGGTGTGATGGTGCCCGTTTCCACCGTCCTGGCTCTTCTGCTGGCAATGGTCCTCAATCAGAAGCTGCGCGCCGTAACCTGGTACCGCACCGCCTACTTCCTGCCGGTGGTTTCATCAACGGTAGCCGTTTCCCTCGTCTGGTCCTGGATGTATGCCAAAGATTTCGGCCTGCTCAATTTCCTCTTGAGATCCGTGGGATTAGAACCAGTCGCCTGGCTCACCAGCACCCAATGGGCCATGCCCGCCATTATCATCATGGGCATATGGGGCACCTTAGGCCAGGGCATGATCATTTTCCTGGCCGGGCTGCAAGCCATCGCCCCTTCCTATTATGAAGCGGCCGAAGTAGACGGCGCCAACGCCTTACAGCGCTTCTGGCGGATCACCGTCCCCCTCATCACCCCCAGCCTCTTCTTCTACTTTATTGTCACCATGATCGATGCCTTCCAGACGTTTGAATCGATCTACATCATGACCCGTGGCGGCCCCGTCAACTCCACCACCACCATGGTCTATTACATTTACCGAAACGCCTTCCGCAACTTCAAAATGGGCTACGCCAGTGCTCAGGCCATTGTTCTCTTCCTGATCATTATGGTATTGACCCTGATTTACTGGCGGATGCAAGAAAAATGGGTGGTCTACGATGACTAGCTCCGAAATCTCTACAGCTGAAAAGTTAACCCCGTCTGGGAAACCGCCCAGGAAATTCAATTTCCGCCAAAGCCGCTACCTGCAGGGGCGGCTCACCGCGCTGGCCAGCCACGCCATCCTGTTGTTTGGGGCCCTGTTCGTCGTCGTCCCTTTCATCTGGATGCTTTCCACCTCGCTGAAAGCGGCCGGCAAGACCTTCGTCTTCCCGCCCCAGTGGATTCCCGATCCAGTCGTCTGGCAGAACTATCCCGATATGTGGAACGCCCTTCCCTTCAACAGCTTCTTCTTGAACAGCGTCAAGATTTCCACACTCAACACCATCGGGCAGCTCCTCACCTGCTCCATGGGCGCTTTCGTTTTCAGCGTCCTCAAGTTTCGCGGCCGTGATGCCCTGTTCTTGGGTCTTATCGCCACCCTTATGGTCCCCTACCAGGTCACCCTCATCCCCACCTTCATCCTCTTTTCAAAAATAGGATGGGTTGGCACCCACCTACCCCTTTGGGTGCCCGCGTTCTGGGGAGGTGCCTTCGGCACATTTTTGCTGCGCCAATTCTACATGACCATACCGCTGGATCTGGCCGAGTCCGCTCGCATGGACGGCGCCAATATCTACCAGATATTCCGCTACATTTACGTCCCCATGTCCAAGCCAGCTATGGCCGCCCTGGGCATCTTCACCTTCATGTGGTCCTGGAACGACCTGCTCAACCCCCTGATCTACGTCGCCAAGCTCGACCAGCTCACCTTGACCATCGGGCTCAGTTTCTTCCAGAACCAATACGGCGGTAAATGGACCTTGATGATGGCTGGCGCGGTGGTCAGCATTCTGCCCATCCTGATCGTCTTCTTCTTCGCTCAAAAATACTTCATCCAGGGGATTGCCCTCAGCGGCATCAAACGGTAATAAGATGTCACAGCCTAAACCAGTACGCCTCGCCCTGCTGGGGCCGGGAGGCTTCGGAGAAGAAAGGGCCCGCGTCATGCACGCCAGCCCCGTGGTCGATTTCGTGGCCAGCTACTCGCCCATCGCCGCCGAGAGCTTGTCCTGCCAGCAGCGTTACGGTGCCAAAGCCGCCCCATCAGCCGCCGATATCTGGGACGACCCCACCATCGACGGCGTCGTCCTCGCCACCCCCAACCATCTTCACCTGGAGCAGGTCCAGGAAGCCTGCGCCGCCGGCAAACATATCTTCGTTGAAAAACCGCTGGCCCCCAACCTCGCCGACAGCCGCCGCATCGTCGAAGCGTGCCGGCAGGCCGGCGTCCTGCTCATGGTTGGCCACAACGCTCGCCGCCGCGGCCGCATACGCACCATGAAAACGCTCCTCGACCAGGGTGCCCTGGGCCAGCCGCTGGCCGCCGAAGCCAACAACTCCCATGCCGGCGGCCACAATATCCAGCCGGGCAATTGGCGCTGGTCGTCCAAGAACTGCCCCGGCGGCCCCCTCAGCCAGCTGGGCATTCACCACATCGACACCCTCCATTATCTCCTGGGGCCGGTCGCCCGCGTCTCCGCCTGGCAGCGCCGTCTCGCCATCCAGGCCGAGATCGACGACACCACCGTCGCCCTGCTCGAGTTCCAAAACGGCGCCCTGGGCTATCTCGGCGCCCACTACGCCGTCCCCAGCGTCCGCTTCATCCATATCCTGGGCACCAAAGCCAATGTCCGCTGGGACCGTTCCACCGGGCTAATGCTGGAAACCCCGGACGATCGCCAGCAGCTCGCCGTCGAAGAAAACGACACCATTTTGGAAGAAATAGACGAATTTTGCCGCTGCATCACCACCGGTTCATCGCCCGAAGTCGGCGGCGCCGAAGCCGTGGCCGCGGTCGCCGTCATTGAAGCCGCCGTGCTGTCCAATCAGCGCCGCCGCCCCGTCGACATTTCCGAATTACTAGATTAGGACCACCATGAAAATAGGCATCATTCCCGTCGAAGATTCTCAACACTTTTCCGACTCCCTCCGTCAGGTAGAACTGGCCGAGAAGCTGGGCTTCGATTCCGCCTGGCTGGAAGAACACCACGGCACCAGCGGCCACTACCACCCTTCCCCCTTCATGTTCTTGGCCGGCTACGCCACCCGCACCGAGCGCATCCAGCTGGGCACCAACATCGCCATCCTGCCCCTCTACCACCCGGTAAGGCTGGCCGAAGATGTCGCCCAGTTGGACATCATGTCCGCCGGCAGGGTTATTTT
>JAHEEY010000533.1 GCA_024640485.1 Chloroflexota bacterium
CAATACCCTCTCCAACATCACCTGGTCGGCAATGCTGGCGCTGGGGGCGGCCCTGGGCGGCCTTGTCGCCGGGCTGTTCGGGGTGCCGGTGGCCCTGATCATCGATGCCGCCTCCTTCCTGCTCTCCGCCTGGCTCATCTGGCACATCCAGACCGCCGCCGGCCACCGCCCCACCGACCAGGTCAGCGGCTGGCAGGATATGGTCGACGGCTTCCGCTACGTGGGGCAGCATCTGCGCACCGGGCTGACCGCCTCTGTCAAAGGGGCCACCCAGATCGGCAGCCCCGACATCATGATCGCGGTGTACGCCGCCCAGCTGTTTCCCCTGGGCGAAGGAGGCGCCGTCTCCCTGGGGCTGCTGTATGCCTTCGGCGGCATCGGCGCCATCGCCGGGCCGCTGGTGGCCAACCGGCTGAACGACGGCGGCATTAAAGGGCTGCAGAACGGTATCGCTGTCGCTTTCGGGGTGGTGGCTGCCGGCTGGCTCTTGTTCGGCTGGGCCCCCTCGCTGCCGGTGGCCGTGGGGGCGATGCTGCTGCGCCATATGGGCGGCTCGGTCAACTGGACTTACAGCAGCGTCATCCTGCAGATGCGGGTGCCCGACCGCTTCCTGGGGCGGGTGTTCGCCCTGGACTTCGCCATTTTCACCTTGATGACCTCACTGTCGGTCTGGGTCAGCGGGCTGCTGCTGGACCACAGCGGCCTGGGGCCGCGGCAGCTGGCCTACGCCGCCGCTGCCGGCAGCCTGCTGCCGGTGATCCCGTGGCTGTGGCTCAACCGGAACGATCCGGCCCGAGAACGGATCTCCGCAGATTAACCCCGGCCGACGGCTGCCCTATTCCCTTTCCTTAAAAGCTACTGAGAGTCGACACATTCTCATCCCCATTACCATAGAATGTGTAAGGTGATGGGGTCGTCCCGCCTTGCGCTGCTGCCGGCTTCCCTTTCCTCTGAGCCCATCGAGTCCCATCGAAGCCAACATCTCCACCACACTCCCGGGACCAGCGAATCAACTGCGAACAGCGTTTCTCTTGTTATTTTACCTGCCTCTGTTCAATCCAAAGCTATTATCCTAGGAGACTAACATGGCCGCCCCCTCAAGACGTTTGCCGCTTTCCCTCATCCTGCTGCTGATCCTGGCACTGCTGCTGCCCACCTATCTGAGCAGGGCCGCCGGCGGCCCTGCCGTTGACGAATCGGGCGGCGACCGGGAGCAAATCCGGGTGCGGCTGGAGGCGGATGGGGCCGCAGCGCCTGGGGGAACGGCTCTCTTGACGCTGGAAGCGACGCCGCTGCTGGACACCCCGGATCTGGTGATCAGCTGGGGGGTGCCCGCCGGCGTGACCCTCGACGGCAAAGCGGTGGAATCGTTTGGGCCGGTGGCGGCAGGGGAAACGGTGAGCAGCCAACGGCAGGTCACCTTCTCGAAAGCGGGCATTTTCAAAATCAGCGCCTCAGCGGACTACCAGCCGGCCAAGGGGATGCAGTTCGGAGCGGCCGGGGTGCTATTCTTCACTGTGGACAGCTTCAACCCGACCGTCTCTGACATGGACCCGGAGGCGCGCAGCCCCATGGGCAGCCGGATGGAGACCCAGGTGATCAGCAGCCCTTCGCCGGCATCGCCGGCTGCCGTCAGCAGCGACCCGTGTTTCGACGTCAGCGGCCGGATTATGCGCTGGGACCAGGCACCCTTGGCCGGCGGCTACGGCCCTCTGGTGCGGGTGCCGGTCCGCAATGCCTTGATTCAGGTTCGTGAAGAAGACACCCTGTTTGACGACAACATCGCCAGCCTGAATACCGGTGACGACGGCCGTTTCGGCTTTGCCTTCTGTGATAACGACGGCTTCTTTGACGACACGTTGGAGCTGTACATCCGGCTGCGGGCTGAGATTTATGTCGACGGCAACCTGGTCGCAGAGATCGAGGACAGCTCCTGGATCGACGAGATTTACGAATATGACAGCGCCGTGGTCAGTACAGGCGGCGGCGACCACGTCTTCAACATGGATTTAAGTATGAACCAGTCGGCGGTGTTCAATATCGGTGAGGCCGCTCTGGACGCCTGGACAGTGTGGCGGGACAGCGGCGGCGAGTCCGACGGCGATGCCCTGTTCAAAGAGGAAGCGGAAGTCCACTGGGAGCCGGGCTACGGGGATGACGGCTCCTATTACAACAGCTTTTGGACCGAGATCACCATCGCCGATGATCCTTCAGACCCTGACCAATGGGACGACTCGGTGATCATTCACGAGTGGGGCCACATGGCCGACGACTACTACAGCTGTGATGACAATCCAGGCGGGGAACATTTCATCGGTCAAAACACGGCAAATACCGAGCTGGCCTGGGGAGAAGGGTATCCCGATTATTGGCAGAGCGCGGTAAGGGCGGCGGTGGGGGCGCCTGCGGCCAATCTTTACATCGACCTGAATGGCGGCGGCGGCGGCTTCAGCGTGGACCTGGAACAGACCCAGGCGGCCGGGCTGATCGGCCATAAGTATGAAATGTCCATCGCCGCCGCTCTGTGGGACCTGATCGACAATGTCAATGATGACCAGGACGCCGTCACGCTGGATCACTCAATCATCCAGGATGTCTATACCGGCGACACCTTTGAATCGGTGGCCTACGGTTTTTGGGACGACGATTGTGATTTCGAGACCTTCGTGAAGGCCTGGATCGAAGATGACAAGCCCACAGATGCCGCCACCGCGGCGGCGTTCCTGCAGAACACCGGCTTCACCCTGACGCCAAACACGACAGGCCTTGGCCCGCTGGCGGCTGGCCCTGCCGTGGAAGAAGCGGCCGACGCCATCTGGTGGGACCAGGTCACCTACGTGGTGGACAACAGCCGCAGCATGTTGGGAGATAAGTTCAATGCGGTCAAAAGCATTCTCCAGGAGACGATCAATGATCTAGGCGCCTCACCGGACGGGACGGAGTTCACCCTGGAAAGTTTCAACAACACCAGCAGCGTCAACCAGCAGCAGTTCGCCGGGCAGTTCTTCCCGGAACGGCTGTCGTCGCCGGTCAATGCCCTCTCAGTCAGCGGCAGCAGTGATGCCGGCTGTAATGTGGGCGCTCTGGAGGCGCTGGCCCAGGCGGTTGACGGCCAGCTGCGCGGGGATGCCTGGCTGTTCACCGACGGCGACACCATCCAATCCCCTTCGGTGGAAAGCATGGCCCAGCTGCTCAGCGACCGGAATGTGCGCGCGTCGGTCGCCTTGATGGGGCTGTGCCCCACGGCGCTGTCGGCGCTGTCACC
>JAHEEY010000534.1 GCA_024640485.1 Chloroflexota bacterium
AACCCACTCCGGCAATTCTTTTGCTGCCGGTGGGATACGAAGACAGATTGACACCTTCACACATCGAATATTCGCAGAGCCTAGACCCTAGTGGCGCATGGCCAGTGCCAGGAGCCGTTTGCAGAGACGCTACCCACGCCGCATGTCATCTTCGAGGCATCTGAAAGGGTTAACGGGGTAGATCTACAGCAGGAATCTCCTTGTCAGAATCCAACACCATCCCTATTATCACATCTGGTAGCGACCATGGGTGTCGCCATATACAGCTTTTCATTCCACCTATTCAACAACAGCAGAAATACTGATCGGCATGCAGCGAGGCGCTGCAGAAGTGAGGAGTAAATTGGACCAACGGGATCGAATCATTACTATCTTGGGAAAGTGGCTGTGGGTGCTGATACTGCTGCCTTTTCTCGCGGGCATCGGCACTTATCTTGTACTCGCTCAAGAAACCACCTTATATCAGGGAACTACTCGATTGCTTGTTGGGCCCGGCATTGACTTTCCCAACCCAGATCTCAACGATCTACGCGCCGGAGCTCAGCTCATGAACACGTATGCCGAATTGCCTAAGACGCGCCCATTCCTGGAACGGGTGATCGACCGATCCAATTCTGATATGGGCTATGAAGAGTTGGTGGAGCAGCTTGATATTCGCACCAATGAAGAGACTCAGATTCTCAACATCTCTGTGTCTCATGAACAGCCGGTTCAGGCGCTGAATATCGCCAATGTCATTGGACAAGAGCTGGTCAAGCTCAGCCCATCGGAGAGCCTGGAGGCTTCTGTTCAGACCAGGAAGCAGGTCATTGAGCAGATCAGTGAGCTGGAGAACAGCGCGGTACAAATTGAAGCCTCGATAGACGAGTTGAAAGCCGCGTTCGAAAACGAGGTAGATGCGGCTGCCCAGCGGCTGCTTCTGGACCAGCTGACCAGTGAACGTAATCGTCTCTCAGATAACGACCGCACGCTGGCTCTCATGTATGAGACCGCGCAGCAAGTAACCACCAACCAGGTTAAGATTGTCGAACCTGCCCGCCGGGCTGTTCCAGTTGATAACCAGGCACTGCTTAAAATCATGATCGGCGTCCTGACCGGTTTTGTGTTGAGCGCGGTCATGCTCATTGTCTATGAATATGTGTGGGCAACAGTCTCCACAGGCAAGGAAATGTCTCAGGCTACCGACGCTCCATTTTTGGGTGTCATCCGCCGCGGCGGCGAGAAAGCTGATCAGTCCTTGACTGTTCGCGATCTGCCAGACTCAGCCTCAGCGGAAGATTTCCGCAATCTAGGTGTCCGATTGATGCGTTCGGCTGACGGTCGCGCTCGGTCGGGAAGTATTCTGGTCAGCCACCTCGGCGCCCAGACCAATGCCGGTACTTTTGTGGCCAACCTGGGATTCGTCTTGTCTCAGATGGGCCATCGTGTCGTCCTGGTTGACGCCAATCTGCACCACCCCTCGCTGGGCGCCCTATTTGGCCTTAGCGACGCGACTGGTCTCACACACCTGCTGAATGATCCGAACGCCAATCTAGACCTCACTCCCATCGAAGTGAATCAAGGGCTTTCGGTATTGCCCAGCGGCTCCGTCGCCAATGATTCCTTCAAACTCTTGGCTTCGGGGCGCATGACCCAAATCATGCAACAGCTGACGAATCAGGCGGACGTTGTCCTGATCGCCGGCTCGCCTCTGGCAACAGAAGCGGACAGCCTCTTGCTCAGCTCCAAAGTCGACGGTGTTCTGATACCGGTCATCAGCGGGAAGAATCGGCCTGATGCCGTCAAACAGGTGGTCGCTGACCTGCGCGCCGTAGGGGCTCAGATAATCGGCCTACTGCTGTCCCAACCGACGGCCAACGATCGGTAGTGCGCTGTGGGATGCCCTATGGGCGCTTGCAGCACCAGCATTATCTGTCTCCCGAAACATGTTCCGAGACAACCCTCGGCCATTTCACGACTGAATCGCGCTGCGCGACAGCCGTCTTGGCGCGTAGGTAGGAGCGGCTGTTTTTTATCCGTGTTAGAGAAGAGAAAGGCAACCAAGGCATTATGGAAGAAGTGAAGCCACAGCAGGCATCGCTCTCCTCAACAATAGGAAGCGGCTCAGCCAAAAAACAGATCCGTGGTTCCAGCATGCTCCTGGCCGGCCGGGCGATCTCTATGGGCCTCAATTTCACGGTCCAGATACTCACAGTCCGATACCTTTCCAAGAACGCTTACGGCGCCTTCACGTATGCCCTGTCTATTGTTTCCATGAGCACAAGCCTATCGCTGCTTCGCCTGGACAAGGCGTTGGCCAGGTTTGTGCCGATTTATCAGGAAAAGCAGGCATTTCAAAAGATGTTCGGCACCATCGTGATGGCGATGGGCACTGTCATTGGCATCGGCCTGTCCATTACCCTGTTGATTCTGGGCACTCAAGGGATCCTCGCCGACCGGTTCATCCACGACCCCCTGGCCCTTTCGCTGCTGCTGGTCGTGATATTGCTGGCACCATTCCAGGCATTGGACAGCTTGTTTGAGAATCTGCTGGCTGTCTTCGCCGGTGCCCGGGCAATCTTCTTCCGCCGTCACCTGCTGGGCCCGGGGCTGCGCCTGGCGGCCGTCTTGCTGGTCATGCTCACCGGGGCTGACGCGCGCGGATTGGCCATTGGGTATCTGGCAGGCGGCATTCTGGGCACTGCTGTGTTCGTATTGATGTTCTACCAGATCATGCGGCAGCAGAATCTGTTGGGACATCTCAAGCTAAGGCAGCTGAAGATGCCAGCCCGTGAGGTTTTCAGCTTCAGCCTGCCCCTGGTGACCACAGATGTGGTGGTTATCTTGCGCAGCTCAATGGTAGTCGTCCTTCTCGAGTACTTGCGTTCCACAGCCGCTGTAGCCGAATTTCGAGCGGTGCTGCCGGTGGCCGATGTCAATTTGCTGGTCTTTGAGAGCTTCCGCTATCTCTACATACCGCTGGCTTCTCGCCTGTACGCACGCACCAACACAACTGAGCTGACACAGCTGTACTGGAAGACGGCGGTTTGGATCACCGTGTTCTCCTTCCCCATTTTCGCCCTTAGCTTTTCCCTGGCTGAGCCGTTTACCAGCTTCTTGTTTGGCGAGCGATACGCGCAGTCGGCTGTTGTTCTGGCGGTACTGGCGCTGGGCAGTTACTTGAACGCCTCACTAGGTTTTAACTATCACACGCTGAGCGTCTACGGCCGGGTACGCTACCTGGTAAAGACCGACATCATCACAGCGCTTCTTGG
>JAHEEY010000535.1 GCA_024640485.1 Chloroflexota bacterium
TGGAATCCCGGCACTCCCCGGGCCTCTATTTGTGCGGCGAGATCTGCGACGTAGACGGCCGCATCGGCGGTTTCAACTTCCAATGGGCCTGGGCCTCTGGCTATTTGGCCGGCATTTCTGCCGGAGAGAAGCCTTAGCCGTCGTCATCAACTGTGCGCTACCGGCACAAAACCAGCGGGATCTCGGAGCGCTCTAATAAGCTCTGCACCGTGCTGTCTACCACCAGTTCCAGCATGGGGTTCAGACTTGGGCTGCCCATGACGATGAAATCGCACCCCTCTTCGGCGGCAGCCTCCAAAATACCGTCCCCCACATCGCCTGACATCACCTTGGCCTCTGCCCCAACCCCCAGGGACGTCAGATACGCTGTCGCCCGCTGAAGAATCGCAGCCGCTGCCTCAGGATCATCGCCGACCGTTACCACGCTGAATGGGATTTGCCAGCGGCTGGCCAGGTAGGCGGCGGTGAAAAGCGCCTCCTCTGAAATCAGCTCGCCGTCATACGCCAGCAGCCCTTTACGCATTGGCGAGGATTGATCAGGCACCACCAAAATCGGGCCTGATGCGCTGCGGATCATGCTCCGCATCAGCGGATCGATCCAATCTTCGCTCCCATCAGGCGGGGAATACGGCTGCAGCACCAGCGCATCTGCCCACCGGCTGCGCCGGGTCACCTGTTTTTCCAGCTCACCCACCTCCACAATCAGCTCCCCATCGACCTCCCCTGCCAGACAGCGCCGCTCAAACTCCGCCCGCATCGCCTGCACCATGATCCCTTGCTGCTGCGAAGCGTCAGCCACCACATACAGCCCTCGGATGATGCTGTCCTCCACCTTAGCTACACGAATCGCTTGATCCAACGCGTGCCATCCCAGCTCGCTGCCGCTTATCGGCACCATCAGCACGCGGATGAAATGTGGGTCGCCCACGGGATTCATCCGTTCGCGCCGCCATTGTCCCACGGAAGAACTAGGCTCCAGCCCCCCGGGCAGCACCGCCCGCAGTGCCCGCCCCCAAAGTGTCTGCGGCCTAAAACTGCCGAAATGAGCCGCCAGATCAGATACCGCTGTTCCTGTGGCCACTTCCCAGCCCAACGATTCTTCAATCTCAGCCCGGTGCTCGGCAAGCCAAACATACATGTCCGCTTCGGTACGCTCTGGAAAATCCCGAATCAATCCCGACTCTCGGATCATCCGCACCACCGCTCGGTACACCTCGTCACACCAATGTACCACCGCCTCTTCATAGCTCACCTCACCCCCTTGCTCCAGCCCCATGTAATACCGGTGGACCTCGATATGTTCCAACAGCAGCGGGTACTTGCCTGGCAGCGAGAGCGATAAATCCACCTCTGGCCGCAGCTCATCCAGCTGGGTTTGCTCCAGGAAGTCCACGTATTCCGCCTTGAGAATAATGTCATCCGGCTCATCATCTGGGGACAGCGGCACCCGCGTAGATACTTCGGTGACATACGCTTCAATCATCGGGTTTCCCTGCTGCCTGGCTATCGACACCCGGTGATTTCCGTCCAAAACAAAATAAGCGTCCCCAATCTGATACACCGTGATTGGCGGCAGCCCTTTGGTCACCTGGGCCACTTTTACCCCCGCCCATCTGCTCCTATCGCTGTCGGAACGCGGCAGAAAACTCCGCGTGAAATCTTGGTAGCGCCCCACGCTGCCCACAATGTTTTCCACCGGGATTTCCCGCAATCCCATTTCTTTCTTGCCGTACCCTTTTAGCTGCTGCCTGACTTCGTCGTATGCCAGCAGATCCAACGACTTACCCGTGAGGCGGGCGATGAGTTTCTGCATCCCCGCTTTTTGACGCGCATCCTGGAAGTCACGTACCGCTTCCAAATATTGGTGTCCACTCATGTTCCGATTCCTCTGATCACTAAAGTCTGGCCCAATTATACCGTGCATTCACCCCTGTCGGTGCAGGAGCTTCCCGCTGCTCTCAGAAAACGCTGGCTTCTTCAGAAGACGGCCGTCGATTTGTCAGCCGAAGCCGGTCCCATTTTGTGGTATCATCATCCTCGCGCGGATCAGCCGCCAGCCGCCGCTGGTATGCTGCCGAACGACAAATGATGGTTGACCCCTGAAAAACCAGATATTCCAGGAAATGATTGCCAATGCACTTGTCACCTTCATCAAATCATGCCGCTGGTAAGCGGGCTAAACGGTTCTTTCGCCTGTCTGAACTTACCGGGATCGCCCTGATTCTGCTCCTGGCTGCTTTGCTTCGCTTTGCTAACAACGAAACCAACCCCGGCTACTATGCTGATGAAGCCACCCATGTGCTCATTGCCGACCAATTGGCCCAGGGAAACAGCCGCTACATGGCCGTCAGCGGCACCCCCCTGCTTTTCGCGAAGATGCCAGCCTTTGACTTCATTCTCGCTGCCATCTTTCGCCTCGGAGGCAGCGGCATCAGCGCTGCCCGAGACCTGACCGCTGCCCTGGGCGTCCTCTCAGTGCTGCTGGTTTATTTCATTTCCCGAAGGCTCACCCGGGATCCTGTGCTCTCCCTTTGGTCCGCCTGCCTGATGGCTGTATTTCCCCAGGCTGTGCTGTACAGCCGCATCGGCTTCAGCTACAACCTGCTGGTCCCGCTGGTGCTGATCTCCTATTGGTCCCTGGGGGAATATGGCCGTGAGAGCGGCTCCTTGGCGCTGGGCCAGGCTGCCCCCCGGCGCCTATGGCTGCTTCTCGCGGCCATCTCCGTCGGTCTTGGCACCTTGGTGGATTTGTGGATGTTCTCGCTGTTCCTGCCCCTGATTGGTGTGGTCCTGCTGCGCCATGCCCGCGATTTGAAATGGGCGGTCCCCCTCCTTTTCATCCCGTTCCTGATCTATGCCGGCATCAATTTAGCCATTTCCCCGAACGCTTTCCTTTTTGACCTCCGCTTCACCCTATCTCGGCTTTCCGGGGGCACCCTTTCCGGCCAGCTGCGCAGCCTCGCCGACAACTACAGCCGCCTGCTTTCCCAGGATCTCTGGCTCACCCTGTCAGTGATCGGCCTTTTCTTCATCCCCTTGCCCCGCCAGCGGCTGCTGACCTCGCTCTATTTCTTGTTTCCCATCGTCTTCATCGGCCGTTCTCAGGCGTTGTTCAGCCTGAGCGCCTATTACATGATCCCGCTGCTCCCGTTCGTCGCCATCAGCGTCGGCACCTTGCTGCGCCATGGGCTGCCCTGGGCTCACCAGCTGATAGTCGACGGCTTGAGCAGCTTCGCCGCCAGGGATAAG
>JAHEEY010000112.1 GCA_024640485.1 Chloroflexota bacterium
GATGGGACAACCTGGAAGTTTGAATAGCTTTCGAAGAACAGAGTGTATCTATGTCTGAGATCCTAACTCGCCGCAACACCGTCTTGGAAGCGCTGCGCGGCAGCCGCCGCCAGATTCTGCGGCTGTGGCTGCAGGAGGGCATCGACAGAAAGCTGACGGCCCCGATTGTCGAAGCGGCACGAAAGCGGAACGTCCCATTCCAAGTTACCGACAAACAACGGCTGGGACAGCTGGCGCAGGATAGCAAACACCAAGGGGTGCTGCTGGAAGTAGAGCCCTATGTCTACAGCGACGTAGATAGTATGCTCTCTCTGGCTGCCACGCGGGGTGAACCACCCTTCCTGCTGCTGCTGGACTTGCTCCATGGCCCACAAAATATCGGCAGCCTGCTGCGCACCGCTGAAATCTGCGGTGTGCACGGGGTGATCCTGCAGGATCGGCGGGCGCCAGATATCACCCCGGCAGTGGTCCAATTTTCATCAGGTGCGGCGGAGCATCTCTTGATCGCCCAAGTCACCAATCTGGTGCAGACGATCAAGTATCTTAAAGATCACAATGTCTGGGTGGTTGGTATGGATCTGGATGAGCGGGCCCAACCATTGAATCAGGTTGACCTCAATATGCCTTTGGGTATTGTGGTCGGGCATGAAGGCAGCGGGCTGCGCCGGTTGGTCCGGGAAAGCTGTGATATCTTGCTGAAACTCCCTATGCGGGGGCATGTGGATTCGTTGAATGCCGCAATCGCCGGCTCGGTGCTGTTGTACAATGCCTGGCAAGCGAGAGGGTATGCTGGGGCAGCCGAGCGCTAATTGCAGATTCTGGGCAAGTCATCCCATACGACTCTCAGGTCTATGCGAATAAACTAGATCGAGGTCCCCATTGAGCGTCTTTTTCTCAATGGGGGCCTTGTTGCTTCTATAAGCGGGCCTACGGCTCTACCACTACCTCTCCCAGGATATACCGATCACCAATCAGATTCCCGTCCAGGTCAGACATAAGCAGCCGGCGCTTGCCGACCATTTCATATAGTCCCACCTCGATCAAATATTCGCCGGGAGGGAGCTCTGCTGGGACCTGCATCCGGTATGGGTCGCTCATTTGCTGCCCCGGCAGCCATTTGGGGATCCATAGGTGGGTGGGCATCGCCCCGCCCAAGGGGGTGTAGTCCAGATTGTCGACCACCGGCTGATTCGCCAGGTCGATGAGATGAATAAAGATGGTGTAGCTCTCTTCCGCCGGCGCCAGGCTTTCCCATCTAAAGGCGAGGTGAATGATGTCACCTGGCTGCACGGAGATCGGGTCGGGCCAGGGGGCCTGCCGGCGCTGTCCATTGCTTCGGGCGGTCGCTCCCATTAACCCCACTCGCTGCCGGAAGTTGGCCAGCAGGTGGCTGGTATCAACGGGATGGTCCTGTGCCGTCACTGAAAGGTTTCCTATCACGACATCCAGCGGAATGGTCTGGTCCTGGCTGAGATTGCGCAGGTTCGCGGTGACAGGGTAATCGCCCCCGGCGAGATCGTGGGGCAGCGCGATGTCAAACCGTTCCACAATGATTTCCCCCGGCACCCAATCGGGTGACGTAACATGACTATCAGTCGTGAACGGGTATGAGACGCCGGCGACTGCCAGCACTGGGACGTAGTATTCCTCGGTCCCTTGAGGCGCCCGCATCGCCAGGGTGACGGGAATGAAATCACCGGCGGTGACTTCAGTTTTGGGCAGCAGATAGCCAACCAGCTCGACCTCACTCCCGGGAATGCTGACTGGGGTCAGATCCGCCGGCAGGCTGGCGTCCCCAGGTTCGACCACTTGATAAAACGAACCCATCGGGCGCAGTCTAAAGCCGGCGTCAACTACATCTCGACGGAAATTACTCAGGTACACTGGACCGCCGGGGAGGAAGTCGAACACGTTTTGCAGCCAGCTCCGGGCGGCAGAGACAAACTCGGGCCGTACATCTCTCTCATCAGGCCAGCGATCGTCCACAAAGCGGGTGTACCACAAGGGGGTCATATGCTCCCAATCATTTAGCAGCACTGCCCCTTTGTTTGTGCCCTGGAAGGTACGGAACAGTTCGTCGACATATGCGTTTCCCTCATCATAATCGCGCAGGGAAATGAGCGGGGCATTTCGGCTGATTTGGAGAACTGGCCCGAGCAGAATGAACAGCCCGACAGTCAGCAGCACGCCCCTTGCCCTTACCTGGGCGCGGTCCTGGAGTATGGTCAGCACGCCTAATAAGCCAACCCCAGAGAGCATCCCCAGCAGCAAGAATGGGCCCAGTAGATAGGCCATGATGTCTTGGGCTTTCAAGCTGATCACAAAGGCGTAATTTCCGGCAAAGGCCAGCAAATAAAGGAGAAATAACGGGCGGCGCGATGATCTGAAGAGCCAGACTAAACCGAAAGTGGACAGCAGGATAATCGGCACCGCGTACTGCAGTTTGAGCAGTGTCCAGAAAACCACCGCCCGATTGAGCTGGTCCGCCCAGCCGTAATACGGCAGGCTCTCCGAAAGCCCCCTGGCCAATACATGATCCAGAAAGCCGTTGAGGGTGTTCATTGTCGACGGGCCGAAGGCTGGCTCCATGGGGCTGCGGATAGGGAAGTAGAGCCACACACTCAGCCCCAACAGCGCCAGAGAGATCATCTTAAGCAGCCGTCGCCACTGGCGCCAGATTGACGGCTGGGACCACAAGATAAATAGAGCGTAGGCGGGAAAGGCGAAAACGGTCAAGGGGTGGTGGGCGACGCCCAATCCGGCTGATAGGCAGAAGACAAGCAGCCATCTATCTGATCGCGCCGCCAGATCGAGATTTCGGTTCTGCGCCCACCATTTGGTTAAGAAATACAGATTCGCGATCAGGAAGGCGGCCGTCATGATGTGGGGGTTGGCATGAATGGCATGCTGCCAGATATCCGCGGCGGTAGCTGCCGTTACCGCGGAAAACACAGCGACCAACGTCACCAGCCATGGGGGCAGTTTCAGTTCCGGCAGCTGTCCAATGGTCCTGACGACGCCGAAGATGAGCAGGGCAGCCGTGGTGGCGGTAGTCACGGAAAGCAGATGCATGCGCCAGGGGATACTGCCGAAGGGGATGAGGCTTTGGAACAGCTTGCCCAACAGGGTGATGACGGCGTATCCGGGAGGATGGGCGATCCCCAAAATGTTGGCAACGAAGGTGTATTCGGTGGGATCTCCTAAGACCAGGGTGCGGGCCATGGTCGCCAGGTACAGCCCTGGGATCAACAGCATCAAGAGTGAAATGAGGAATGATTTCCGGTATCTAATCATTGACTCGATTGTCCCAGCAGCTGGTCATAGATGGCGATGCTCTCTTGGGCGGCACGCTGCCAGCTGAACTTGCTGGCCTGCCGCAGGCTAAGCTGCTGGCGATGCCGGTACTCCTCCTTGTCGGCCAGCAGCCGGCCGATGACTGCCGCCATCTCATCTGTGTTAGTGGGATCATAATAGGCGGCGGCATCACCGCCCACTTCGGGGTGGCTGCTGCTGTTGCTGGCGGCCACCACCTGGCCGCAAGCCATATGCTCCAGAATCGGTAGGCCGAACCCTTCATAGAGGCTTGGCTGAACCGCCAAATCCGCGGCAGCGATGACCGCCGGCAGATCGTCATCAGGCACCCATCCTAAAGGACGGACGACGCCGCTCAGCCCATCCGCCTCGATCTTGGCGAAGAAGTCGTCATAGAGCCAGCCCTTCCCCCCGGCTAGAACCAGAGACAGATCCGGGATTTGGCGCCGGAGCACCTTGAGGGCGTCGAGCAGCCGGCTGAGGTTCTTGCGGGGCTCGATGGTGCTGATATGTATCAGGAAACGTTCCGGCAGCTGGTACTGCTGCCGAACCTGTGCGATTCTGGTGACAGCCGGCTGTTGAAAAACTGAGGACGCCGCCTCATATACCACATGTATTTTGCCAGGATCGACATCGTAATATCGGACGAGATCCCGCTTGCTTGCCTGTGAAACGGCGATGATGGCATCCGCCCGCCGGCAGAAAAGCGGCATGGCCAAGTTCAAATACCAGTAGTTAAGCTTTTTGTGATAGGCGGGGAAAAGCTTGTAGATCAGATCGTGCACCGTCAGCACCGTGGGCACTCCCCGAAGGGGCATCAGTAGATGTTCGGTGCTGTGAAACAGCTGGGCATCGGGCACCAGGCGATTGAAAGGGAGATGCGCGGCTTGACCCAACAAGACCGCCATGCGCCACGGCTTGTAGCCAAATTGGACGCTGCGGCTGGGCGTGGTCGATGGCAGTGTCCCGGGAAAACGGCCGTCCTTTCCCTGATTGTAGAATAGGGCGAAGCGGTCAGGTTGGGCTTCGATCAGCGCTTGGGCAAGCCGCTCACTGTAGCGACCCAGTCCGGCTCGAGCATGTACCGCTGCCGAAATATCTACGTAATGCATGGATACTCCTCTTCAGGCAGTAAAAAACCCGCTGAAGAGCGGGCTTGATAAGCTGCCTGAAGAAATTATAGCACACCTTAGGATTGGCCTGTCCTAGACCACCAATCCGTCGACCAGGCGACCGCTTTGTGGATCCCTTCACGAAGCGAGGTTTGCGGAGTATAGTCCAGCAAGGCATGGGCTTTGCCGATATTGGCCACATAATGGGTCACTTCACCAACTCGTGAGGGCTCGATGGTCATCTCCGGTTCAATGCCCAGCGCTTCGCCAATGAAACTGGCCATGGCGATCAAGCTGTTCCCTTGACCATAGGCGAGATTAATCGTCTGGTTCGCGGGTTGACCACTGGTGAGCAGCTCGATCCCCCTATAGACGCCGCTGATGCAGTCATCGATGTAAGTGAAGTCGAGCATCTTCTTCTCGCCGTAGACGGTAATCGGCTGCCGCCGGCTGATCTGGCGGATGAAATGGGGGATGACCCGCAGCATCCGCTCAATGTCGTTATCGTATCGGCCGTAGACATTGCTGAAACGAAACACCAGATAGCGAAGGCCGTAGCATTGGGCATAGGAGTAAATCAACGCTTCGCCGGAGATCTTGCTGGCGGAATAGGGGCTTTCAGTAAAAGCGAAATCGGCATAAGATTCTTCGGTAATGTAGCGATGGATGTCGCCATATACTTCACGTGAGCTGCTGAAGATGATCGGCACCTGGTTCTGGCGGCAGAACTCCAGCACGTTATAGGTCATGGTGATGTTTTCCAGGGCCCGATCCGGCTGTTCTACCAGTTCATGTACCTTGGCGTGGGCGGCAAAATGGACTACCAGGTCCAGATTGTCAGGGTAGTCAGCGTGTCCGATGCCCCCTAGGAAGTTCCGATAGGGAACGCTGAGGTCTTGCAGCAGCGTTTCGATCTGGTTGGTCCATGTGTTGGGTCGCTTATCAATGCCAAAGACGTAATGCCCCCGCTCTTGCAGGTAAAGGCCCAAATTTGTACCAATCTGACCGCTGGAACCTGTGATCAGGACGCGCATCTATCAACTCCTATCAACTGTGTGATGTCATCATTGTAAAGCGAATTTGGTTCAGCCGGCAAATGAGCGTCGGCGACGGGGCCGTTTGCGACCGGGGAGATCAGCCGGAACGCCGCCGCGGGCTGAACAGCACTTTGACGGCGAAGCGCGGCAGCGCCAGCATCCGCCGCCAGCGCCATGGCTCCAGGAAGAGACGATGAAGCCATTCCAGCCCGATTTTCCGGATCCACATGGGGGCCCGTTTGGAACGGCCGGTGACGAAATCCAGAGAGCCGCCGACGCCAATCGCAACCCGCACGCTCTTTAAGGTATCGCGATTACCGGCGATCCATTTGTCTTGCCGGGGGGCGCCATAGGCGACGAAAAGAAGATCCGCCTCGCTGCGGTTGATTCGGGCGACGATCTCCTCGTTTTCCGCAGGATCGGGCGAGCCGGCGTAAGTGCCGGCGATGAGCAGGGATGGAAACTGCGCCTGGAATAGTGCCGCCGCTTCTTCGGCAACGCCGGGCGCGGCGCCCAGCAAAAACAGGCGCCATTTCTCTTCGGCTGCCAATTGGGCCAGATGATAGACCAATTCCGAGCCGGGCACCCGCTCCGGCACGCCCTTACCCAGCCAGCGGGTAGCCAGAACCAGGCCGATACCATCAGCGATGCACAGATCGGCTTGCTCCAGAACCTGGCGGAACGGTTCGTCGGTCTGAGCCCTCATCACAAATTCAGGGTTGGTGGTGGCGATCTGGTGCAGCCGAGGCTCCTGCATGAATCGGCGTACATGCGCCATTGTCTCGTCCATATCTACGACATGAACAGGGGTATTCAGCACTTGAACGACCGATGCTGGCGGCAGGGGATTAGTACTCATAGCCGGCGGAGCATAGCATATCCGTTTGCCGGCTGTCAACAGCAATCGTCTCCATGGCTGCCCGCTGGAAGAGAGTCGTCCTGGAGGAGAAATCCCCGCAGGCCATAGAAAATATGTGCTATAATCAGATCTCTTTTCAGCCCTGCACAACTCTGCGGCACGGCTATCACACGGAAACTACTTTATGTCTACTGCTTTTGTGGCTATCGATGTGGAAACAACCGGACTAGATCCCAAAAACGACGCCATTATTCAGGTGGCGGCGATCGCGTTTGATGGGGATCGTATTCTGGACCAATACGAATCAGTGGTCAATCCCCATCGAGAGGTGCCGGAATTTATTACCCAGTTGACCGGTATCACCCAAGAGGAAGTGGATGACGCCCCCAGCATGTTCACGGTCCGATCCCGGCTGCGTTCCGTCATGGATCATGGTGTGCTAATTGGCCACAATGTGGGGTTCGATCTTGGATTTCTGCGTGAAGAACGGCTGGGTATCGGCACCGCTGGCCTCGATACCATTACCCTGGCCTCCATCCTGTTTCCCAAAGCGGGCCGTTATCGGCTGGGCTCATTGGCGCGCTATTTGAACCTCGAAGAGGTTCGCAACCATCAGGCGATGGGAGATGCCCAGCAGACCATGTGGCTTTTCCTGAAGCTGCAGGAAAAGGCACGCGAGCTGGAAATTGATCAACTGGAGGAGATCGTCCGGGCAGGGCGAAATCTTGGTTGGACTGAGACCCTCTTCTTTGAAGAGACGCTGGTCTGGAAGGCGCATCACGCCTTTGAGGAGAAACCCCGCCCCAAGGGCAGCCTTCCCCATCTGTTCAACCCGGCCAAGCTGAGCGGTCGGTCGTTGGTAGAGGCGGAAGAAAAAACGCCGCTGGATGCCAAGATGATCTCAGGCATGATCCGTCCAGGCGGGAACTTCAGCCGCGCATTTGAGGCGTTTGAATACCGTCCCCAGCAGGTAGAGATGTTGGAGGCGGTGACAGAGGCGTTCAATAAAGGGGATCAGACCCTGATTGAGGCCGGTACCGGCACCGGTAAGAGTGTCGCCTATCTGCTGCCGGCGATGTTCTGGGCTCAGGAAAACGGGCGGCGGGTGGTTGTATCCACCAACACCATCAATTTGCAGGATCAGTTGATCAAGAAGGATATCCCTGAGCTGCAGAAGCTGCTCCCTTTCGAGGTACGGGCGGCGGTTCGCAAAGGACGCAGCAATTATCTGTGTACCCGGCTGTTCCGGCAGCTGCAGCACAGCGGCCCCAGCAACGGGGATGAGATGGCCCTGTACGCCCGGATCCTTCTCTGGCTGCCCACTTCCGAAACAGGGGATGTGGCGGAGTTGAGCTTGCGCACCCCCGGCGAACGATTGGCCTGGTCCCGGATCAACGGCGAAAACGCGGTCTGTACGGGCGATCAGTGCGCTGCGGAAAACTGCCCTTTGAGCATTACTCGACGCCGGGCGGAACAGGCGCATATCATCATTGTCAATCACGCCTTGCTGCTATCTGATGTGGCTAACAACGGTCATATCCTGCCGGACTTCTCCGATCTGATTATCGACGAGGCCCATCATCTGGAATCGGCTGTGACCAGCGGCCTCAGCTTCCGCGCTGATGAGCGCTTCTTGAAGTCGATCTTGGAGGAGATCACCGGCTCGCGAACCGGCCTGTTGGCTGACGTTCAGCGGCGCACTCACGGTATTCTGCCGCCGGAGTTCAGCAGTAAACTGGAGGATCTCATCGATCATCTGCGCGGAGATGGCCAGGCGGCAACCGTCGAGCTGGAAGAGTTCTTTATCGCCCTGACCTATTTCCTGAGAGATTTGATCAACCGGAACAGCAAATTCGCCGAGCAGATCCGGCTGGTGCCTTCTGCCCGCAGCCAGTCCGGATATGACGAGGTTGAACTCAGCTGGGACAATCTCAACAAGCTGCTGCGGGGCATGGTCAAGAAATTCGACAAGCTGACCGGCGCCCTGGCTGAACTGGTCGACAGCTTTGACATCGACGATGGCGAAGAGATGCGGCTGACTTTGGCCAGCCACGGACGGACGTTGGAGAAGACCCGAGAGAACCTCCATGCGATTATCGCTGAGCCGACGGCTGACATGATCTACTGGGCCGAGTCGTGGCGAGATCGGGTTTCCCTGCACGCGGCCCCGCTGCATATCGGCCCACTGGTGGAAGAACATATCTTCAAGCAAAAAGAGACGGTCATCTTAACCTCTGCCACCATGCGTACCGCCGGGGCAGATGGGCGGGAAGCGGCTACCTTTGACTACATCAAGGGGCGGCTCAACGCTGAAAATTCCACTGAATTGACCGTCGGTTCGCCCTTCAACTACAAGGATTCGACACTGCTCTATTTGGCCTCCGATATCCCGGAGCCCAATCAGCCGGGGTATCAACGCTACCTGGAAGAGGCCATTGTGGATGTCGCCGTTGCCTTGGGGGGGCGCACCATGGTCCTGTTCACCGCCTATGGGCAGCTGAACAAGACCGCAGCGGCGATCGAGGGGCGGCTGTCTGAAAATGACATCACGGTGCTGGCCCAATCGTCGGGGATGTCCCGGCAGCAGTTGATGGATCAATTCAGGCAGGAAGAGAGCCGCTCTGTCTTGTTAGGCACCCGCTCGTTTTGGGAGGGTGTTGACGTGCCGGGGGATGCTTTGCAGGCAGTGATCATCACCAAGCTGCCGTTTGACGTGCCCTCAGATCCGGTTTTCGCCGCCAGGTCAGAGATGTTTGACAGTCCGTTCTTCGAATACTCTATCCCGGAGACGGTACTGCGCTTCCGGCAGGGGTTCGGCCGGCTGATTCGCCGGCAAACGGACGCGGGGGTGGTAGCGGTTTTGGACAAACGGGTGCTGACCAAACGATACGGGCGGATGTTCTTGGAGTCTCTGCCGGAATGTACCGTGCTGCGCCAGCGAACGGAACGTCTGGGAGAATTGACATTGCGGTGGCTAAACAGAGAAAAATAGACCACAATTACGCTGGCTGAGCCGCAGTTGTTTGGGTTGCCAGCCAGATAGCTTGCTGAATAGGTATAAGGTACCCTGTACAGGGGTACTCATTGTTGTCAAAATGTTGTTTAGTGAATTATTTGGAAAACAACGTTATCTCATGATTTCAGGAGTACAGGCTGCTTGCTCCTCAAGTCGCATAATAGGAGGCGCTAGATATGAGATGTGAACGATCCCGGTTACTTGTTGTTCTCTTTGTTCTTATTCTTGCTTTATTGCTTGCCGCTTGTGGTGGGGATGAACCGACGCCGGCAGCGGCAACCAGCCCCCCCTTGAAGACCAGTACCCCAAGCCCAACGGACACGCCGATGCCAACCAATACGCCTGAGCCAACGGCTACACCCGATATTGCCGCTGGATTCATTGAATTCGCCAGCGCCGAAGGCGGGTATTCAATAGGGTATCCTGATGGTTGGTTTACCAGCGACTTCTTTGGCATGGCTAGTATTGCCTCTAATGAGGCACTGCTCGACTCGCCCGATCCGGGTGAAGAAGGTGGCGCCGCCATAATAATTGCTGGCGACCTATCGGACTTCGATGTCAATCCAGTGGACGATATCAATGTCCTGATGGAGGAGTTTGATCTCGCTCAGGATCAGGTGATTGTTGAAGGCCCAGATCGCGTATCCATCAACGGGCAAGACGCCACTACCATCGTCATCAAAGGTCAAAGCGACCTTGAGATTGAAATCGTTGCCTACATCGCTGCGGTTGCCAATGGGGACCGTTTGGTGATCTTCATCGGTGTGACTCCCAGTGAAAGCGAGTCCGAATTCCTTCCCACCTTTAAAGCGATGGCTCAGACTATCGAAGTTGGCGTTCCTGAAGTCGCCGAAGTCGATGGACCAGTCGGTGACTTGCCTGAGCCTGAAGGGGTTTTATTCTTCGGAGACACCGTCACCAGTGCTGTTACCGAGGCTGGCCCATCAGTATGGCTGTTTACCGGCATTGAAGGCGAAGCGATAGATCTGCTTGTCACGCCGCTTGACAGCGACCTGGACGTGGTGCTGGACATACTGGATAGCTCTGGCGCATCTGTCCTGGGGGGCGAAGTAGATGATGCCTTTGGCGAAGAGATGATTTCTGCGCTGCCCATCGACGCCACCGGTGATTATTTCATCGTGGTGCGCGGCTTTGCCGATTCTGTTGGACAGTACGAACTGACCTTGACTGAAGCTGGCGCAGCCAGCGGCGGGTTCTCTAGTGAGGGCATGATAGCCTTCGGCGAAACTGTCAACAGCAGCGTGACCGCGGATGGCCCGTCTGTATGGAGATTTGCCGGAACTGTGGCAGATACCATTCATATCGTCGTGGATCCGTCGGGCGATCTGGATGTCGTTGTGGATGTGCTTGATGATTCAGGGAACTCCATCTTGGCTGACGGTGAACTCGATGCCGCTTTTGATAAGGAAGAAATCCTGGGGCTGCAGCTCCCTGCCGACGGCCTCTATGATATTTCGGTGCGCGGCTTTGCCGGCGGCGTTGGAGATTTCAAACTGACGCTGACCACCGCTGGCGATCTCGGCGGCGTTGAGGGGATGATTCAATTTGATGAGACCGTTATCGGATCGGTTGCTTCTTCTGATGGCTCCGCATGGGGTTTCTACGGCGAAGCGGGCGAATACGTCGATATCACCGCAGTGCCGACCACTGAGGAGTTTGATCTAGTTGTTGATGTTATCGATGAATTTGGTGTTTCAATTCTGCCGGACGGCCCGATTGACGATTCGTACGATAATGAGTTTGTCCGGGTGTTGAGGCTCCCCGCCGCTGGTGGATACGCGGTGCTTATTACCGGATATGACGGCGCCTTGGGTGATTACCAGCTTTCTCTGGCACGCACCAACGGCGGTCAGCCAGGCAGTATCATTTTCGCCTATGATGAGATTGAAGCGGAAGACGACGGGCATCATTTCCCCTTCTCCAGCCTGGCTGGCGAGGTGGTGACGATTCAGGTCGA